>CAZTEW010000005.1:12449-32732 GCA_964612215.1 uncultured Gammaproteobacteria bacterium | reverse complement strand
TTGTATGCTTTAATTTATAATTCCACTGCTTTTATTGCTATCTTAGGCGCAATGGGAGCAATTGTTTTTTGGCTGGATAAAAAAATTAGCCCTAGACTTAAACTCTGCAGTTTAACCCTTTTTGTTTCCTTTGTTTTCAATATTTTGGCTTTATATCTTGGCCACGCGGTTTTATTTATTCAAGGCATTTCCGGTAATACCTGGTTTAATGCCCGTTATGGGGTAATGTTAATGCCTTCTTTTACCATCTTTATTGGTTATTTAGTTAACCGGGCTAAAGATTGGCGCTGGGTCATTATCGGTTTGACGGCTTTTGTTATGTTTTTTGCTCTAGTTAATCAAGACGCGGTCACGATTGACGATGCTAGAGTCGGTTCAAGCCAGAAAAATGTCTCTGAGGTCAGCGGCTGGCTGAAAGAAAATGCGGCTGACAAAAAAGGCCTTATTCTTATCTCAGCAGCCTCTCATGATGCGATTATCTTCTCCTCTGGTTTACCAATGAAGCGGTTTATTCATGAAGGCACTGGCGCTTATTGGGAAAGTGCTACTACCAGTCCGGACCATTGGGCAAGGTGGATTATCATGAGAACTCATGACGACAATGATATTACTTTTAAAGCTGTTAAAAATGTCCCTGGATTTTCTCGTTATAACTTGATAAACTCATATCCGTTCGCTGATATTTACGAATTAAGACCCGAATATCATCATGATCTCAATACTAAGGCCATCTCAAAGCAACAAAAGTAAAGCTTTCTTGATATTGTTTTTCGCGGCTATCTTTCTATCTATCAACTTATTAATTCAAGAACGTCCTTCTCAAATTACCAACAGCTCGCTGCCCTGGTGGGAGGTTCAGTCGATTGACACCATGAAATACTCTCGGGATCTAGCCCGTCAGAAATTAAATGACGATGAGTTTAATCAGGCCATTGAAGAACAGGTCAGTAAAATTAGCCAAATCGGCGCCACCCATGTTAGCGTCGCCACGCCTTATGATAAAGAGTTTCTGGCTTTTTTGAAAAGCTGGGTGGCAGCAGCTAGAAAACATCATCTCAATGTCTGGTTTCGTGGCAACTGGTCTGGTTGGGAAGGGTGGTTCGATTATCCCGCTATCACCAGAGAAGAACATTTGAGAAAAACCAAGCAGTTCATCCTTGAGAACAAAGATTTGTTCGGCGATGGCGATATCTTCACGCCTTGTCCAGAGTGTGAAAACGGCGGGCCAGGAGATCCGAGACACAACAATGATGTCTCTGGACACCGGGCGTTTTTAATTAAGGAGTATCAAATCACGACTGAGGTCTTTGAGAAAATAGGTAAAGAAGTCCGCAGTAATTTTAATTCCATGAATGGCGATGTGGCAAAGCTAATTATGGATGAAGAAACCACTAAGGCCATGGGCGGTATTGTGACCATTGATCATTATGTACCGAGCGTTAAACAACTGGTCCGGGATATTGGCAATCTCGCTTCCCAAAGCAAGGGTCAGGTTGTCTTGGGTGAATTTGGCGTCCCGATTATTGACATTCACGGCGCAATATCAGAACAAGAACAAGCTGACTGGATCGCTGAAGCGTTAAATGAGGTTGCAAAAATGCCTGAAGTCATTGGCCTTAATTATTGGGTGAATGCTGCTGGCCCGACTGGATTGTGGAACGAAGATAGAACACCACGACAGAGCGTCGTAGTCATCCGCTCCTTTTTTATTCCTCAAGTGGCCTCGGGTGTGGTCAAAAATGAACTCGGACGACCGATTGCTCAAGCAAGCGTTGAGTCTGGTCAAAAAAGCTGCCTGACTGATCGACAAGGAAAATTCCAATTTCCTTACCATCTTGTCTCGCCGGCTCGCCTCGCTGCGAAGCGGGCAGGCGGGTCATCAGATCTGCATCTTGTGGTCTCTGCGGATGGGTTCACCAGTCAAGAACTTAATATCAGCGATCCATCTGAAACGATCAAAGTTGTCTTAACTAGAGAAACTGAAGGAATCTTCTGGAAAATTGGTAAATTTCTCCGCCGATTTTTTGACATCGTATGATATACTAATTTTATAACCTGCCCAAAAAAATATGGGCAGGAATTTTTTTTTCATCATCATTCTTTCATTATTATTAGCCATCAGCGCCAGGCCAGCCATGGCTGTAACTCCACCTACATTCCCTGACTGTACGAGTCCTCAAGGAGACTTAAAGGTTTATTACGAAAGCGGTGACCACGGCATTCCCGGCAACACCAACCACTTTCAAGGCAGTGATAGTGTTTATCGTCTTAGTGATATTGCCCTGCTTCAGTGTTTTTGCGCTACAGACGGTAGCGGCATCCAAACAAATTGGTGGAAATTTTCCAGCCTTAGTCAAGAAGAAATTGATATCCTTAAAAGACAAGGCTGGACTTACATTCCTAGCGGCAGCCTCTGGGGATTAGATGACGTCCCTTATCTGACGATCAGCGAAAACTATCTTTGTAAAGGAGATGTGGGCCGCGGCCAGATTCTTGGCTTAGCGACAACTGGAAACATTAGCTCAATCTACGCCTTAATGAGTCTTAGTTTGACGGCGCTCATCGCTGGGCTGTTAATTAAAAGAAAAAAAGCGGTTCAGCAATGATCAATCTCTCCCGCTTTCTATTTTTTGTCGCTGGGGTCGCTTTTCTTTTAACTAGCTTTCTCGCTTGGCAAAGACAGACGGCTCGGGGATTACCCCAACAACACGCTCTTACTAATGATTCTCAACCAATAACAGTCATTATCAAGGAATTGAAAATAAAACTACCTGTTTATCCTACTAGTCTGGAAAACGAAGATTGGCCAACCACCTCAAAAGGAATTTTTTACCTCGTTGACTCAGCCATTCCCGGAGAAAAAGGCAACAGCATCTTTTATGGCCATAATTGGCCGAATCTACTCGGAGCCTTAGCACAAGCCAAAAAAGGCCAAGAAATAAAAGTTCTACTGGCCAACGGAGAATTAAGGCGTTTTGTCATCACCAAAATAAACTTAATAACTCCTGATCAAACTCATGTTCTCTCAACCACATCAGAACCTTTTCTAACAATCTATACTTGCACTGGCTTCTTAGACCGCAAACGCCTGATTATCACTGCTGTTCTCGTTTCTTAAGTAAAGTTGGGCTTTGAGGCAGGAATATATTTTTCTCGAAGTCATCCCAGCCCAATCCGTCCCCGCAGTGGATTTATATTGACACCGCGGGATATATTGCTTTAGAATAAAAATATGCCTTATCGAAAAGATATTTTAGCCACTGATTGTCTTTATCATGTTTTTAATCGCAGCATTGCTGAATTTAAAATTTTTAGAAATAAATTTGATTACCGAAGGTTTTTAGAGGCGGCGACCTACTATCAAATTGACAACCCACCCATAAAACTTTCGGTTTATAAAAAAAGCCCAAAAAAGTATAAACTTCCGAAAGAAGACCAATTAATAAAAATCATTGCTTATTGTCTAATGCCGACCCACTTTCATTTTATTCTCTGTCAGTCAAAAAATCTTGGGATTTCTATTTTCATCAATCGTCTTCTGAACAGTTATACTCATTATTTTAATAATAAATACCACAGGAAAGGGCCTTTATGGGAAGGAAGATTTAAAACAGTAATCATCAGAAATGAAGAACAACTGCTTCATTTAACTCGTTATCTTCACTTAAATCCTGTTACCGATCATCTTGTCGAGAAGCCAGAACAGTGGCAATTTTCTTCTTATCAAGAATATGTTCGCAATAAAGAAAATATCTGTTCTTTCAAAAAATTCTTAGATATTAAACCAAGGGAATATACCAAGTTTATCTTAGCTCGCAAAGATTATCAAAGAAAATTAGCTAGAATTAAAGACTTGCTCTTAGAAAGAAATTCTTTTCCCGCGGCGCAAATATAAAACCGCCCCCGCAGCGGTTAGAGGCCGAGGTGAAGCTGGGCTTTGAGAAGGAGGTTAAGAAGTTTTCTTTTGTTGCCAACCGGCAAAGCTGTCGATTTTGTCTACATTATAAAAAACATAAGTGTCGTGATTTCTTTTCGCCGGAGCTTCTTCGCCTTCTATATAAACCAAACCGTCATAGCCTTCTTTTTTCATAAACTCCGCAAACTTTCTCATCCAAGGAGGACTAGGGTAATTGAGACTTTTAATGTCTGGATTTCTGGTCGGAGACGTGCCCAACATCACTCTTAAATCAACCGCTGGCAATCCTTGAAGTTCTAAAAGATAAGCAGAATATTGCTCTTCCATTGATTGAACGTACCGGGCTAGGTTCCGCCTCGCTTCTGTCTGAGAATAATAATCTTGGAAATGTTTGGACCATTTAATAAAGAGTTCTCGAGGCAGCGGTGCATTTCTGGTGGGATCGGTCTTCGCTCGCAAGTCTAACATTCTTGCCTGATAAGGCAAAAATTCAATTACCACTAACATTGGACCAGATTCTCTACCAGTCTGTCTTATCTGAGAATAACCCTCGGCAATTTCCCGGTCTGAAACTGAATAAAATCCCTCGCCTAAAGTCTGGCTGCCATCATGTTCTTTCAAGTATTCCTCTGAATCATAATCAAATTGAGAAGAAAGGGTAATTGGGTTGACCGCACCATGAAAAAGCAAATCCGGCGAAGATCTAAGTTGCTCTTGGGTCAAAGTGGTTGGATCAACCGAACCCATCACTCTCAGGCCAATAGGCTCAAGTTTTCTTTGTTTATTTTCTGCTGATTCCTCGGCCATGATTAAAATATATTAAATCCCCAAATGGAGCTTCGCTCTGAAAATAGGGATAATCGCCCAGGCATCGGTAATTTGGTTGTTCCTGATCATCTCCAAAACATCAGCAAAAGGCTTTTTAATCACCTCAATTACCTCTGTCGCGTCTAAAGCTCTCTCACCGGCCTCTAAATCTTGAGCTAGATAACAGTAGCCTCTAGACCGATACCGGCCGGGCCCAACCCAAAAAAAACCCAACTCAGTCCACTGGTTGGCCCTTAAGCCTGTTTCTTCTTTTAGTTCTCTTTGCGCCGCTTCTAGAAATGATTCGCCTTCCTCAACTTTGCCCGCGGGAATTGTCCAAATCGGGTCAGGGCCGGTAATGTATTTCTCCTCTTTTAACAACCAGACATTATTCTCGGCGTCAAGGGCGACGACGGCGACTGCTGGATGACCATCAACAACATGATAAACTCCTGTGCTACCGTCAGGCTTGCGCACCCAGTCTTCAGTGACGCGAAAATAAGGACAAGAATAGACTTCTTTTTCAGAGAGTTTTTGCCAGCCAGGCATTATTTAATGCCGGCTTTTCCGGCCCAGTATTGACTCGCTAAAAACAGGGTTTCAAAGGTGCCGGCATCCAGCCAATAGCCTTTTAATTCCTGCCAATGCAGCTGACCAGCCTTGATATAAAGATTATTGACATCGGTAATTTCCAATTCGCCCCGGCGAGAAGGCCGGCATTGACGGATGAAATCAAAAACCTGAGAGTCATAAAGATAAAGGCCGGTAACCGCTAAATTGCTTTGCGGCTGCTTCGGCTTTTCTTCAATCGCCGTAATCTCTTTTTTTTCATTAAAAACCGGTACGCCAAAACGCTCCGGATCAGTTACTTTTTTGAGGAAAACCATCGCCCCGGACTGAAAACTCTTCACTGCCTGGCTAATGTCCGCATCAGTCGTATTGTCACCTAAGATGATCGCTACCGAGCCGCCGTCGCTGAAATCCTCGGCTAAAGCCAGAGCTTGGGGAATGCCGCCCTCACCCTCTTGATAAGCGTATTCCAAATGTTTGATGCCTAGCTCTTTGCCGTTTTTCAGGGCCCGGATAAAATGTCCGGCAAAAGGCCCGCCGCTGATCACCAGAATTTCTTTAATGCCGGCCCGCACCAAGGTGTTTAAAGGATAAAACACCATCGGCTGGTTAAAAACCGGCAGCAGGTGTTTATTGGTGGCATAGGTTAATGGGTAAAGCCTGGTCCCCAAGCCGCCAGCGAGAACAATTCCTTTCATTTTCTTAAGATTAAAAAGATGACTAATAAAGCGCCGAACAGCGCCAGTAAAAAATATTCAATGGCTACTTTCCAATAGAGATTTTTCTCCAGGTGGTGATGAATGACGCCCCAGAAAAAGTAGCCCAGAGCCATGGCGATCACGCAACCCGCCTGAACAGCCTGATTATAGCGAAAATAAAGAAAAAAGAAAAGCAAAACAGCAAACAACAGCCAAAGAATTGAATAGCGCCACCAGTGAATCTTCATAAAATTGCTCCTCGCTGACTTAAAAGCATCATCGCGATTAAAATAATAACAAAAGTAGCGTGAATATAATTATGACCGGCAATCCGCGAGGCCTTCTGACGATAAACTATCCAGCCGTCAAAAGCCAAAATGATCAAAAGAAGGATCGCAAACGCCAACCCTAAACCCTGGCTAAAACTAAAGCCGTTTAACAAGCCTGGCTGGTTTTCTATTTGAGAAGTTTCGCTAATCACTGCGGCCGGACTAGTTTCTAAAGCGACGGCTTCCTTGACGCCTGTTTCCGGCTGGCCGGCAATTACTTCCGGCTGGCCGGTTTGCGGCGTGCCGAACATTTGCACCACCAGCGTGGTTTCCCGACCCTGAAGGATGCCGTCAACCACCGCCACGCCAATCTCCTGATATTTTTCGTTTAAAACATTCTCCCTGTGCGTCGGTGAAGCCATCCAGGTTGTTACCGCCTCGCTGGCATGGCTAAAATCGCGAGCCAGGTTTTCGCCGGCATAGCGATAATGATAGCCAGCATTCAAAACAAAATACCAAGGATCAACTCCCCGTGGCGAAATATGGGCCCAGTAATCCAAGGCGAACATGTCAGCGGCTTTCTGTTGAGCGGCTTCGCTTAATTGACTGTTAAGAGTCAGTTGAGCCAAACCATTCGAGACTCTCTCTTGATTGGTTAAAACGACAATTTCTTCCGGAGTAATGTCCGAGGCAAAACCCAAAACCCCGGGCGCAATCCCCAAAGAAAGGTTAAAAAAACTCTGCAGTAAAAGAAAAAGGGCAATTAATAAGGAAAGGCCTGATGGCTGCAGAACCGCCGCCTTATAATTATTGCCTGAATAAGGATAGAAAAGGCGCTTCAGAGCTTTCGTCATTAACTTAATTATAGGAACTTAAAGCGCTAATGTAAAGTTAGTATCAAGCTTTTCTTCTGCGCCACCAATAATAAATGAAGGGCAAAAGCAGTAGCAACCACCACCAGGGAAAAATTTTTTCTGCTCCCGCACCAGCGATCTGTCCTGGCAATTCTTCAGTTGCTGCTGCCGGCGTGGCCTCACCTAAAACCACTGTTTCTGTAGTCAAGCCGGCAATTATTCCTACCAAAGTCGGTGTCGGACTGGCCGCGGTTCCGGCAGCACCATCCTCGCCAGCGCCAGTGCCGCCAACTTCTGCTCCTTTAAAGCCAATTCTTAAATCAAAACCAGTGTCTTGCCCTTGCCAATCATTACCAACTGTTTTATCTAAATTTACTTTAAAATCATAGGTGACTGAGCTGCCAGCCGAAAGGATGCTTAGAGCCAATTCACTTTCAGTATAAAAATCGCTTAAATATTTGGTTCCCAAACTGCCACCATAAAGATCGTTACTGCCAACACTAATTGTCAATTCCAAAACATCGGCTAAATCTTCAGGATAACTGGCGATTTCACCAAAAGTCTCCACCAGAACCGTTTTTGCCTGAGCGCTGTTATTAGTCACCGCGGCCCAATGACTCACCGCATCACCAGGCAACCAATAACCATCAGCGGCTAAAGAAAAAAGAGGATCTTTCTCAAAAACAACCCCCAAATCAGCCGCCACGGCTGCTAGCGGCCGCGCCAGCCAAAAACCAAAAAGCAAAGTTAAGGCTAAAGCCTTAAAAATCAATTTCTTTTTCCAGAATTTCTTCATCACCATTCTCTTTTAATAAACTAATTTTCAGACTGATTTTGGCAATGTCCTGGTCATAAACACAAACTTTGCCTTCGAGACCAGAACAGGTACCCAAAACCAGGTCTTCCCGCCTAATTTTCTCTTGGCCGTTAATTTCAATCTCACTCACCATGCCTTGAGTCCCGTCGCTGCTGTCATAAACGATTTCATAGCTTAGATTTTCATAGCTACTGATATTTATCAGCTCAAAACCAACCGCCAACTTATCTTCTCTCAGGAAAAATTCCAAGCCTGGCTGAGCTTCCGGCCGGTAAGAAAGATTGGGGCCGCCGGGCGTGCCTTTTTCCCCAAAACCCGAATCCCAATAAGCGGCTAAATCAGCTACCGGCGCCAAACAAGTGTGCCAATTGCTCGCCTCTTCGCCATTCCCAGGCGTTTCGTTTCTTTCCATAGAATAATAAGCCGGACCGGCTTCTCCGGCCGCCGGCAAACCGTCAGCGTTATCGGCCGTGTCAATCAGAATGCCGAAATTGTCGTAAAGTTTAATCTGTAAATTGCTGTCAGCCAAATCCAGGCTTGAATCCCAGATATTAGGGATAACATTAATTTGGGAATCAACAGCGCCATAGCTATTATCGTTGGCAATCAAGAAATAACCGTGAGCCGGAATGGTTTTGCCGGTGAAGTTGATGGCCAGCGGTACTTCAACCCCGCCGGCCAGTTTAGTCAGTTGCCAACCGCTTAAATTAACCGGCTGGTCAGTCAGATTCCGTAATTCCAAATATTCATCGGCAAAAGAAACGCTGGTACCCATCCACATTAATTCGTTAATGACCACCTCGCCGGGATTAACATTCGGATCAATAAAAGTCACTGCTGTCGCTGGATTGGAAATCAAACTCCAGTTCGGTACGGCATCGCCGGCTTTAATCGCAAACCAGTAGGCGGTGCCGGAATTTAACCCGGTCACAGCAAAATTTTCCACTTCGGCCGGCGCTTTAGGCGCCGGCGGATTCGCCACCGGCAGCGCCGCGCTAAAATCCAGATCATTAACAATCGGCGTCAAAGAATAGCGTAGGTCATAAACCACCACTCTCTTAGTATTGTCGTCAGGCGCCAACCACTCTAAGACAATGGTGTTTTTACTGAGGGCTGTCGCCAGTAAATCAACCACAGGACTGGGCTGAATAATATCTTTGACTACCCGGCGCGACTTCACCTCCTCGACATTACCGTCATGATCAACGCTGCGGAAATAAATATTAGCGTCGCTGAAAGCTAAATCAGCGCCAGTAAAAGAATCACCCGTCAGCCAATGAATGCCGTCAAGCAGATACTCGCTGTAAGCCACTCCGGAAAGATCGTCAGTCGCCGTCAAACGGAAAATGGTGTTGTCAGAAACGACGGCTTCTGCCGTCGAAACATTATCAACATAAAGCCAGGACTGATAGTCTTCACTTCCAGTGTTACCAGAATAAAAAATAATTTCTAAAACCGGATCAGCAATTCCTTGAAGATCAAAACTAAACTGGCGCCAGCCAGAAAAGGCCGGATCTCCGCCATTAATATCGCCGGCAAAAATCCAGAAAACATTGACATCGTTAATCTTGACCAGCATCCCCGGTTCGTCCCAGCCTAAAGAATCAAAAGAATAAAAATTATAATAAAAACTAATGTTTTTAGCGCCGCTGGCAATTTTCTGGCGCAGCTTATTCTCCCAAACGATGTCACCCAGGACTTCACTGCCAAAACTTTCCTGATGGCCGATGCGCACCATCGCCGCGCCAGCATAAGGCAGTAATTCATAAGCATCGCTCGCAATTACACTCACTTCTCCCTCAGTTTCCCAGCCGCTTAAACCGCTTTCGAAACCGCCGTTAACCACTTTTTCGTTAATTTCCCAACTACTGCCGAGAACGCTTAAAGTGGTTTCCGGCGGCTGACTATCAACCGGCAGCCAATGACCGCTAGTCAAAGAATTAACTAAATTTTCTTCATCATAAAAACCCCAGCTGCCATCGTTATCTGTTTGCCAAGCCGCAAAAGTAAAACTAAATTGACAAGTCTTGTCTTGTAAACTGGTATCGTTATTATTGAAACTGACAATCATTTGCCAATCATCTTGAGAGCCGTTCAAAAAAACTGGCGGCGTTAAATTAAGACCTAATAAGTCACCGCTGTATTGGCTGACGCCGTCAAGCTTGGCTTCTAATTGCAGCGTCTGACAAAAAGCGTCATCGCCAGCTGTCTGCGCCGCTTGAATTTGGTATTGAAAATCAAGACTGCCGTCTTTCACCACCGCCAGCTCGCGACTGCTGGTTTCACCGGGATTAATCGTGTCGGGCGAAAAATCACCGCTCGCAGATAAAGAAAAATCAAGACTGCCGGCGCTGAAAAAATTATCATTCGAAGTTTCTGTGTCCAAACCATAAGCATTCGTCAACGGCAACCAAGGCAGCTGAATTAATAAAATAAAAGCCAATAATTTAAAAAGACTGCTTTTAGCTCTTTTTTCATGACGCATTTTTTTAATCTCTTTTTGGATCGCGAGAAATTCACTGTAAATAATCACCACGGCCGGGACAATGATTAAGATAATCAAGCCGGGAAGAGTCTTGGCAAACCCTATCGAATAGCCAACATAAGGAACAGAAAAAAGAACTTTCCCCAAAACATTTTCTTTCGGTCTCTTTTCTGTGTCCGGAGTATCATTTGCATCTCCTTTGGTTACATAAAATGTTTTTTCCTCTTTTTCTTTAACCTCAAATATGCGGTGGGTAAGAGAAACTTTGGGATTGGCCGGCTCAACAACAGTAATTACATCACCCTTTTTATAATTTTCGGCCGGTTTGACAACGACAACCGCACCCTTTTTAATCGTCGGCTCCATCGAACCCGACTGAACCGTAAAAAGCTGCCAATGACCTGGCAATTTAAAAATTGAACTGGCAGTTAAACCAGCCACTAAAGTTAAAACCGCCACTATCAACCCATAGGCGATTTTTCCAAAAAGATCATTCCTTTTTTTAGTCATAAAAACTTTACTAAAGTTAGCTGGTTGGGGTGGGGTAGGACAGGCCACCCTCAACCCAAACTTATCCAGTCCCTATGTTTTATATTTGATCTAGGTGAAAAACTATATCAAACTCAACGCTGTCGCTTTGAGCCAAATTATCTGAACTTGAAGTATCCCACTCCAAATCAAGATAAAGGTTATTGACCAGCGGTTTGACCCAATTCAAAGGTCATATCCATTGTCATGTCATCGCCCATCGCTAAATTGTCATTGGCGGTAGACAACCAATTAAATTGAGCTGTTACGCATTTACTTCCACCGGCCGTGATTAACTCATTCTGGTCATAGTCAGCGGCGATTCCGCTGGAATAACCACCACTGTAAATATAATTATCACCTGCGGTATACAAACCATCGCAGTTGTAATCAATAAACATATCCAAACCTAATATACCAGCTAATTCACCAGAGCCTGGACCTGTACAGGTGGCATCGCCCGCTGAGGTTTCCGGTTCAATACAGGTATTTTCATTACTGGACACAGCAATATTATGAATGTCAAGATAACCGTTGATAGACCCAACATTATTCAAATGCCAGGTATAAACTGGTTGGTTACCAGGAACTAAATTAGTAACGGTAAATTTAACGGTATTTGTGCCGTTATTACCATCGACATCTAAATCTAGAGTGCCAGCAGTAAAAGTATTGCCGGTGCTTGTTTCTGTATCAAAGAAATATGCTTGGGTGGCACCAAAAGCGACAGTAACGACCACAGCAGTGATTAAAACGCCAAAAAGGATTCTTTTCATTTTTATCTCACCTCCTTTCTAGAATTATTAAATTATTAAATAAATAAAAAGGCGCCTTTTTAGGCGCCTCCGTTTGCGGTTAGCACTAATAAATTTAATCAATAGTTAATCAATTAGTCAATTAAAAACTATTAACAGCTCTTTGTCAATCCCTGATTATTATTATTGGTTTTCCGGATATGGCGTCTGGTAATCTGGGTTACCTGATTGTTAACCACGTAAATCTCCACCGAACCAAAGTTAAGGTTGTGAATAGCTTCTTTAATTTCATTAAGAAGTTTTGCAGAAACGATTTTTGTTGAATAATCAGTCATAAAAAACCCTGCTCCGGGCAGGGGATAAATTTAATGACTATCTAAACAGAAGAAAATCCTTTTGTCAAGCCCCTTGACAAAAGGATTTTCTTTTGCTATAAAGAACTTTGCCCAAAAATTAATAAAATTGACGGGCGTACTCGGTACGCTCTTTTTTGTATTCGTCAAGCCTAATTAAGCAAAAATACTATGAGCCAAAAGCGTTTTATCTGGGGAAAAAGATATAAAAAACTACCCAAGTTAGATTTAATTGCTTTACAAAAAGATTCTTACCAATGGTTGTTAATTAAAGGCATTCAACAGGCACTGGCCGAAGTTTCACCCATCGAGGACTATACCGGCAAACGCCTCAGTCTTGAATTCAGCGATCATTCTCTCGGCGCGCCGCGCTGTACTCCCCAGGAAGCGATTAAAAAAAGAACCACCTACGATGCTCCGCTCAAAGTTAAAGCCCGACTCATCAATAAAAGAACCGGTGAGGTCATTGAACAGAAAGTCTTTCTGGGAAATTTACCCCAGATGACTGAAACCGGCACTTTTATTATCAGCGGTGTCGAAAGGGCGGTCGTCAGCCAACTGATCCGCTCACCAGGGGTTTTCTTCTCCGGAGAAATCGATCCCACCACCGGCCGAATGTTTTATAAAGCGGAAATGCGGCCACTGTTTGGCTCTTGGCTGGAATTCAATATTGACAAACATCAGGTCATTTGGACCAGAATCAACCGCCGCCGCAAATTCCCGGTCACTATCATTCTCCGCAGTCTGGGCATTGAATCTGACGAGGAAATTTTGGCCGCTTTTAAATCAGACCAGCAATACGAATATCTTATTAAGACCATAGAAAAAGATCCGACGAAAACTAAAAATGAAGCTTTATTGGAACTTTATCAAAAAATCAGGCCCGGCGGTCCGGCAATTCTTAGCAATGCCCGGGAATTACTGCAAAGCACTTTCTTTGATACGCGGCGCTACAATGTCGGCAAGGTAGGCCGTTTTAAAATCAATAAGAAATTAGGCCTGGACATTGCCAATACGCCGAAAAACTGGGTTCTGACTAAGCAGGATGTGGTGCAAACCATCAATTATTTAATTAACCTGCAGAATGGCCAAGGCAAAATTGATGATATTGACCATCTCGGCAATCGCCGCGTCCGCTCTGTAGGTGAATTAGTTTACCAAACCGCTTTTAGAATCGGTTTAATGCGGCTCGAGCGTTCGATTAGAGCTAAAATGAGCGTTACGCGCGGCAAAGCACCGATTATGCCCGCCGGACTGGTCAATGCCCGGCCTTTAGCGGCGGCTATCGACGAGTTTTTCAAAAGAAATAGATTATCAACCATTCTTGACCAAACCAATCCCCTTTCAGAATTAGATAATCTCCGCCGCTTATCGGTCATGGGTCCGGGCGGCATCACCCGCGAAAGAGCCTCTTTCTCCATGAGAGACATTAATGCTTCCCAATATGGTCGGATTTGTCCGGTCAGAAGCCCAGAAGGACCCAATATCGGTCTGGTAACTTATTTAGCTCTTTACACTCGGATTAACGAGCATGGTTTTCTGGAAACTCCTTATCGTAAAATAGTAAAAATCAAAAAAGACGGCAAAATCAAGGTAAAAATTACTGACGAGATTGTTTATCTCGCGGCTGATGATGAAGAAGAATATTATATTACTCACAGCGATGTCAAAATTGACCGTTATGGTTATTTAGAAGATAGCTGGGTGCCAGCGCGGTATCAGGGTCGGTTCTTAGAGGCGCCGGTGGAAAAAGTAGATTATATTGATTTAACGCCCAGACAGGTAGTGGGCACTTCTACTTCTTTGATTCCCTTTTTAGCTCACGATGAAGCCAACCGCGCCTTGATGGGCACACACATGCAATGTCAGGCAATTCCTTTACTGAAACCAGAAGCGCCTTTGGTCGGCACCGGCATTGAAAAAGAGGTAGTCAGCGCCATGGGCAGAGTCGTCAAAGCTCAGGAATCCGGCAAAATAACCTATGTCGACGCCGACAAAGTCGTGGTTAAAAGCAAGCAAAAAGAGAAAACTTATAGTCTGGAAAAATTCAAGCGCTCTTCTCAAGGCACCTGTTATCACCAAAAACCATTGGTGATTACTGGTCAAAAAATCAAAAAAGGCGAGGTTTTGATTGACGGACCGGCTGCAGATCATGGCGAACTGGCTCTCGGCAAGAATCTTTTAATTGCCTACACCTCTTTTGAAGGCCTGGGCTATGAAGATGCGATTGTTATTTCTGACCGTCTGGTCAAAGAAGACGTGCTCACTTCCATCACCATTAAAAACTACGAAACTGATGTGATGGACACCAAGCTCGGTCCGGAAGAATTGACGCGCGACATTCCTAACGTCAGCGAAGAAAGCCTGCGCAATCTTGACAGCGGCGGCATTATTGTCGCTGGCAATGAAGTCAAGGCTGGCGATATCCTGGTCGGGAAAATTGCGCCTAAAGGTGAAACCGAGCTCACCGCCGAGGAAAGATTATTGCGAGCCATTTTCGGCGAAAAAGCCAGAGAAGTGCGAGATACCTCACTGCGGGTCCCTCATGGCGAATATGGTACGGTCATCGACGTGCAAATTCTAGACAGAGAAAAAAATGACGAATTAGAGCCAGGGGTAAGAAAGAAAATTATTGTTGAAGTCGCCCAAACTAGAAAAATTAAAGTTGGCGACAAGCTGGCTGGCCGCCATGGCAATAAGGGTGTTATTTCAAAAATTGTTCCCCAGGCTGATATACCTTATCTCGCAGACGGAACCCCGATTGATATTATTATTTCTTCAATTTCCGTTTTAACGCGGATGAATTTGGGTCAACTCCTGGAAGTTCATTTGGGCTGGGCCGCCGATAAACTAGGATACAAAGTAGCGATTCCTGTTTTTGAGAGAATTAATGAAGAAAAAATTAGGAACGAATTAAAAAGAGCCGGTTTGCCGGAAAGCGGCAAAGTCATCCTTTATGACGGCCGCAGCGGTGAAGCTTTTGATAAAGAAACTGTGGTCGGCATCGCTTACATCAATAAGCTCATCCATATGGTTGAAGATAAAGCCTATGCTCGTTCTACCGGGCCTTACTCTTTGGTAACTCAACAACCATTGGGCGGCAAGGCGCAAATTGGCGGCCAGCGGCTTGGAGAAATGGAAGTGTGGGCGCTGGAGGCTCATCGAGCCGCCCACAATCTTCAGGAGATGTTAACTATTAAAAGCGATGACATTGTTGGCCGAGCTAAATCTTTTGCGGCCATTGTGAAAAATATCGACATTCCCCAACCCTCAGTTCCAGCTTCCTTCAAGGTTTTAGTGAAAGAGTTAAACAGCTTAAGCTTAAACATTATTCCTAAGGGTGCTGTTGAGGAAAAAGTAGAGGAAAAAGTAGAGGAAAAAGTAGAAAAAGAAATTCCTGAAGAAACGGAGAAAGAAACTCGTCCAGCAATATGAAAAACATCGTCGATTTTAAAAGCTTGAAAATTATGCTCGCCTCACCTGAGGAGATTCGGGCTTGGTCGCATGGTCAGGTAACCAAACCGGAAACTATTAACTATCGAACCTTAAAACCAGAGAAAGACGGTCTTTTTTGCGAGAAAATTTTCGGCCCGACCCGCGACTGGCAATGTTACTGCGGCAAATATAAAGGGATTCGTTATCGAAATATTATCTGCGACCGCTGTGGTGTGGAAGTCACCCGCGCTCAGGTGCGGCGAGAACGGATGGGTCACATTGAATTAGCCACGCCGGTGGCCCACGTTTGGTTCTTCCAGCGCAGTCCGTCAACGCTTTCGCTTTTGCTTGATATCTCCTCGCAAAATTTGACCGCGGTTATTTATTTCAGTAAATATTTGGTTTTAGATGTTGACCGGCACAAACGAAAAGAGGCGGTTTTAAAATTAGAAACTGTCTTAAAAAAGAAAAAAGACTATTTAGAGAAAGAGCTGGAAAAAAGACTGGCAGAAATTAAACAGGAAAATCAAAGTCACATTGAGGCGATTAAGAAAAAAATTCATAACCAAGAACAACAGGAGTTGGCGATTGAAGAAGCTAACCTCCGGGTTCGCAAAGAAATTGCCTCTCTCCGGGATAATCTCATTTCTGAAAAAGAGGTCGTTGAGGAGTTTTATCGCACCCTGATCGAAAAAGTTGGCAGCATTAAAAAAGGCAGTCTTCTCACTGAAGATGAATACTGGGAATTGACTGAGCAGAAAATCATCAGTTTCTTTAGCGCTGATATGGGTGCCGAGGCGGTCTTGAAGCTGCTTAAAGATTTAGATTTAAAACAACTTTCCCGAGAACTAAAAAAAGAAATCAAAGAGTATAAGGGCCAGCGGGCGATCAAAGCTCGAAAAAGACTCCGCATTGTCGAAGCCATGAAATCATCAGGGGTCGATCCCACCTGGACTATCCTTCAGGTTTTGTCAGTTTTGCCACCCGGCTTAAGACCGATGGTCCAGCTTTCTGGCGGTCGTTTTGCCAGCAGCGATCTAAACGACCTCTACCGTCGCGTCATCAATCGCAACAACCGATTGAAACATTTAATCAACCTCGGCGCCCCGGAAATTATCCTCCGCAATGAAAAAAGAATGCTTCAGGAATCTGTCGATGCTTTGATCGATACCTCCCGGGTTCGCCAGCAGCGACGCGGCGCCAAAGAATTGCGTTCTCTATCAGATATGCTTAAAGGCAAAAAGGGTCGCTTCCGCAGAAACCTCTTGGGAAAAAGAGTTGATTATTCCGGCCGTTCGGTGATCGTGGTCGGCCCAGAGCTGTCTTTGAACCAATGCGGCCTGCCGAAAGGCATGGCCCTGGAAATGTTCAAGCCTTATGTTCTGAGAGAGTTAATTAATCGCGGTTCGGCACCCAATGTTCGTTCAGCGAAAAATATTCTCGAAAGAGCTTCGCCGGAAATCTTTGATATTTTAGAAGAAATTACCCGCCAGCATCCGGTGATTCTTAATCGCGCTCCCACCCTTCACAAGTTGGGCATCCAGGCTTTTTACCCCCTTCTTGTCGAGGGCGAAGCCATCCGCATCCACCCCTGCGTCTGCGCTGGTTATAATGCTGATTTTGACGGCGATCAAATGGCCGTCCATGTGCCTCTTTCGAAAAAATCCCGCGAAGAAGCCAAGCAATTAATGCTGCCTGAACACAACCTGTTAAAGCCGGCTGACGGCACGCCCATTACTGTTCCCAATAAAGAGATGGCTTTGGGAATTTATTACCTGACTTCCATTGAAGAGTCGGCCGACTCCCAGGAAAAACCGCTGCCAACTGCAGTTTTCTCCAGCGCGGCTGAAGTCATTCTAGCTTATCAGCTGAAAAAAATCAGCCTGCGCCAGGCAATTAAAGTCAAGCTTCAGGAGGAAATCTTGGTGACGACGGCCGGCCGGATTTTCTTTAATGAAACCCTGCCGCTGAACTTCTCTTTCATTAATGAAAGCGTTAACGCCAAAATGATTAAAGATTTAGTGAAGAAATCCCTTCGGCTTTGCTCTCCTCAGGAAACCAAAGAGCTGATCGACCAGCTTAAAAACCTCGGCTTTGAAGCGATTACCATTTCTGGTCTATCGGTCAGTGTTTTTGACTGCAAAATGATTCCAGAAAAGGAAAAAATTATTCAAAAAACTAATCAGAGGGTTGAGGAAATCGAAAATAATTTCAAAAAAGGCTTAATCACCGAAAGCGAGAAAATGAGGCTTTTCAACAACGCCTGGATGGAAACTACGGAAGAAGTGGCTGACAAAACTTGGAACAGTCTGGAAGCAGAAAACCCGGTGAAAATTATCGTCAAGTCCGGCGGCACCCGGGCTTCCAAGGACCAGATTAAACAACTCTCGGCCATGCGCGGCTTAGTCGTTGATCCTTTGGGCAATATCGTGGAACTACCAACCAAATCAAACTTCAGAGAAGGTCTTTCTATTTTTGAATATGTCACTTCTGCCCGAGGCTCAAGAAAAGGCTTGACTGACTCGGCGCTGAAAACCGCTGATGCCGGCTATTTAAGCCGGCGGCTAATTGACGTCT
Organism: uncultured Gammaproteobacteria bacterium; assembly: GCA_964612215.1. Taxonomy (GTDB): domain Bacteria; phylum Patescibacteriota; class Microgenomatia; order CAZTEW01; family CAZTEW01; genus CAZTEW01. The sequence goes on along the minus strand of CAZTEW010000005.1, from coordinate 14,668 downwards.
CCCATGACATGATTATTCGCCAGGAAGATTGCGGCACTAAAAAGTCAATCGAAATTGCTAGCGTCAGATCTTTAGGTCGGGTTTTGGCCGCCAAAGTTACTGACCCGAAATCTAAGAAAGACATTATCGCTGAAGCTGAAGTGATCGATGAAAGTAAGCTCGCGCTGCTTAAGCAAAAAAAGGTTGACAAAGTTTCTGTGCGCTCGCCCTTGACTTGCCAGACCAAGCATGGCGTTTGTATTCAATGCTACGGCTGGGATTTTTCCACGCGAAAAATGGTGGAAATTGGCACGCCGGTAGGTATTTTGGCCGCCCAGTCGATCGGCGAACCAGGCACTCAATTGACTCTTCGAGTCAAACACACCGGCGGCGTGGTTGGTTTGGACGTCACCCAAGGATTGCCTCGGGTGGAAGAACTTTTTGAAGCTCGGATTCCAAAAGTGGTTTCACCGATTGCGGAAATTTCCGGCAAAGCCGAGGTTAAAGAAACCGATAAAGGCTATCAGGTTAAAATCAAAACTGTGGGCATCAAGCCTGCCGAAGAAAAAGAATATCTGGTCTCTTTGACTAGCTCCCTCCGGGTGAAAAACAACAGTCTAATCAGCGCCGGCGAACAATTGGCTTCCGGCAGCCTGAATTTAGAGGAAATCTTGGCTGTCCGCGGCCTAAGAGCCGCCCAAGAATATCTCCTCCGTGAGGTTCAAAAAGTTTATGAATCTCAAGGCATTACTATTAATGACCGCCATTTTGAGATTATCATTCGGAAAATGAGCGGCCGGGTAAAAATCGTTTCTCCTGGTAACACTCACTTTTTGCCCGGCGAACTGGTCGATCGTTCTCTGTTAGAAAAGGAAAATAGGAAAATAAAAAAAGCCAAGGGAACGCCGGCAGAGGCGAAAACAGTCATTTTAGGCATCACCCGCGCCTCCCTGCAAACCGATTCTTGGTTATCCTCGGCCTCCTTCCAGGAAACCACCAATATTCTGGCGCAGGCGTCTATTGAAGGCCAAGAAGACCACCTGAACGGCTTGAAAGAAAATGTTATTATTGGTAAGTTAATCCCTACCTCAAAAGAAAGGATTAAAGTCCATGCCGACAATTAATCAACTTATCCGTAAAGGACGCAAACGGACCAAAAAAAGAGTTAAGACCCGCGCCTTGCGGAAGTTATTTAATGCCCGGCAAAGGATGATTAAAGAACTGCCCAGTCCGCAGAAGCGGGGCGTTTGCACGATGGTGAAAACAATGACGCCGAAAAAACCCCATTCGGCTTTAAGGAAAATTGCCCGGGTAAGACTCTCCAATAAACAGGAAGTGACGGCCTATATTCCCGGCATTGGCCACGAGCTAGCTGAACACTCGATCGTGCTGGTTCGCGGCGGCCGGCGGAAAGATTTACCCGGAGTTAAATATCATATTATTCGGGGAAAACTTGATGCTACCGGCGTCGCCAATCGCCAAAAGGCCAGATCAAAATACGGCGCTAAACAATCAGCCCAGGTTAAAGCCGCAACCGCACCGGCTGGTCCGGCGGCCGGCGGCTCAACAGAGGAGAAAAAAGATGAGAAGCAAGCGAGCTAAAAAGCGGATTTTAAAACCAGATTCTCTTTATCACAGCCAACTGGTCGCCCGACTGATTAATCGCATCATGAAGCAGGGTAAAAAATCAGTGGCGGAAAAAATTGTCTACCAGGCCTTTAGCATCATTCAAGAGAAAACCAAAAAGGATCCTCTGGAAATTTTTACTCAGGCGCTGGAAAATACTAAGCCGAATATGGAAGTCCGGCCCCGCCGAGTCGGCGGGGCCGCTTACCAGGTACCGATACCGGTCCGGGGCGACCGGAAAGAATCGCTGGCCATCTCTTGGTTAATCACCGCTGCCCAAAGTCGGCTGAGCAAAGAATACCGCACTTATGAAAAAAAATTAGCCGCCGAGATTATCGATGCCAGCCAAAAACAAGGCAACGCTGTCAAGAAAAAAGAAGAAATTCACCGCACGGCCGAAGCCAACAAGGCGTTTAGTCATTTCCGGTGGTAAAACGCCGCAGTCCCGCTAAGCTGCTCCTTGAGCCGTATTCGAATAGAATTGAAAAGGCGAAAGGCAAGGCTGTGTGGGACAAAGCCTTCGCCCACTTCCGGTGGTAACAAAACTATAGTCAAAACGGAACAGAAAAAGGCTGATTTTTAGCCTGTAAAATGATCACTTGACATCTCTATTA
>CAZTEW010000005.1:0-12439 GCA_964612215.1 uncultured Gammaproteobacteria bacterium | reverse complement strand
GAGATAATTATTTTGCCCAGTCAGTTGTTCTATAATCCCGCCAATGGCGGGCAGGCATACCATCGTACGAGTTTCCCATCAGGGGTAGCAGATGAGATGATAATAGAAAAAGGCGGATTTTTAGCCTGTAAAATGATCACTTGACATCTCTATTATACTTAACTATAATAGAAACTGGCATTTGCATAAAAGTGGAGTGGCATAGAACGTAAAACGTTCCAGGCAAATATGAACAATTTACAAGTCAATCAATATCTGCAAAATCAGCTTAACCGTGCCCCATCCTTATTAAGAACTTATACCCAGGACGAACAAGGTAATAAGTATCTCAGCAGGAACATGTTTATTCGGGTTGAAAAGTTAATCAATGACTTTATTGGCGGGGAGAAAGAAGTGAGGATGGTTAGTATTCCAGGTTTGCGGGGTGTGGGAAAAACAACCCTGCTGGCTCAGTTATTCTTACGGTTTTTTCCTCGTTACCCCAAGGATATGCTTTATATCTCTGCAGATCAGGTGATCAATGAGTTGGGAGCAAATTTGTATTCAGTTTTTGAGGAGTATCAAAAAATTCTGGGCGTTCCCTTTGAAAAACTTGATCATAATCTGTTTATGTTTATCGATGAGATTCACTTCGATAAAAAATGGACAGCAGTGTTAAAGTCAATTTATGATCGTTCAAAAAGGATTTTTGTAGTTTGCACAGGCTCCTCGGCTTTATCGCTTCAATCAACTACCGATCTTGCCAGAAGAGTGGTTTTTGAAAAGCTATATCCGATGAACTTTACCGAGTATCTGTTGCTTAAGACCAAATACGAATCTATTAAAGATGAAACCGTCACGATTAAGTTTCCTGTAAAAGGTCTAAAAGGGGCAATTAAAAATGCTCTTTTTTACAGCAGTGACGCCGACGAATGTTTTTCTCGTCTTACAGGCTTAAAGGCTCAAGTAAATAAATACTGGTTCGGAATAGACAGCTTGGAAATTGATAAATATTTAAGGTTTGGGACAATGCCCTACGCTTTAACAATAAAAGATGAGCAACGGATTCACACTTTAACCAACCAACAGATAGACAGGGTCGTTGAGAGAGATCTGCCAGGACTGGGTAAATTCGACACGGCTACTTTAGCTGCCATTAAAAATCTCCTCTTGCTGATTGCCGGAAGCGGCGAAGTAAGTATTACCAATCTATCCAAAACCTTGAAAGGCATTTCTCTTGTTACGCTTATCAATGTCTTAGAGACTTTAGAAAAAACAGAAATGCTGATTCGGGTTTATCCTTATGGCTCGACTTATAAAAAGGTTCGTAAGCCTTCAAAATATCATTTTATGACGCCTGCTGTTCGCCATACTCTTTTGACTATCGTGGAAGGGGAAAGCGCTTTCACCAACCATAAAGGTTGGTATCTTGAGGACATTGTTGCTTTGTTTTTATATAGAGAGTTTAGTCAAAAACTAACCTCCCCGACTCTTTACGATAGTGCCAAAGGTGGAGCTGATTTTATTTTGAGTATATCTTCTAAGAAAATAGCCATTGAGGTGGGTTACGGCAATAAGGGTATGGAACAAGTCAAAGCAACGCTTGGAAAAATCAACGGTAATTATGGCTTGGTAGTTTGCAGTGCAGATTTAGTAAAGGATGAAAATGTGGTTAAAGTACCTTTGCAATACTTTTTATTGATATAGCTTAAAAATTTTGCTAAATTGCCGAAGCCAACAAGGCGTTTAGTCATTTCAGGTGGTAAAATCTGGTGGACTCTTTACGAAAAAAACTTGGACTGAATTCTCAAAATTTTTTACTTTCGAGAATTTGTATATTGTAATTAGCCTCAACAATTTCGAAATTGCGTTTTTGACTCTTGACAAAAAGATTATCTTAAGATAATCTTTAATCATGAATATACAAACTATTTCCACCAAAGAATTGCGCGAGGATTTTTCCCAAGTAAAGGCGGCCATGGAAGCAGGTCAATCTTTAGTTCTGCTTTATCGTTCTAAACCACTAGCCGAGATTAGACCAGTGATGCCAACTAAAAGGAAACTCCGATCCTTCAGCCAACGACAACTAAAAAAATGGATCAAAGACGATCAGTTAACCGTCCAAGGACAGAAACAAATAGATGAAATCATTAACAATCTTCCTTGATGCTTCGGTTATTCTGTCCGGCCTTGCTTCAGCCACCGGAGGATCGAGAAAGTTATTTATTGCCGCAGAACGCCATAAACTTAAATTGCTCACCACCTCCTTGGTGATCCAAGAAGTCTCCAGTCACCTGAAAAAGCTATCCATAGAACCTGACCAATTAGAAAATCTACTTTCAATAAAAACAATTCGCCTTATTGCAAATCCTAAAGAGAAAATGATAGAAAAATTTAGCAAAGTTAGTCCGGATCCGAATGATGCCCATGTTCTGGCCGGAGCCGGACTATCGGGAGCAGATATTCTAATTTCTCTGGATAAGAAGCATATTTTAGTTCCTAAAGTAAGAAGAGTTCTTAAACCGATGCTGATTAAATCTCCTAAAGAATTCTGGAGATGGCTGAGGAAGTTAAGAGGTTAACCGAAAAATTCATTTCTGTGGGCTCTTTACGAAAAAAACTTGTCCCGAGTGAAATCGAGGGATTCGGCCTGATTTTCAAAGATGGCGCGCGCGATTTTTTCGCCCTTTGGGCGAATAAGGAAAACTAAAGTTTTTTATTACATTCTGGACATTCGTAGTCCAATGGCCGTGTAGGGTTTCCAGTGTTGTCAGTGTCTATTATTGAATTTTCAAGAACTATAGTTCCTTCCTTCCCACAATTGTCACATTTATAAAATAGTTCCTTCGTTGTATTTAGTGGAGTTATGTTGATTGTTTTAATCATAGTGTACCTGTTTACTTTTCAATTTTCTTATATAAGTCTTTGAAAATTTTTTCCTTTGATATTACTTTATTTAAAAACTCTTCTTGTAGTTTATTAGCATTTAATATTCTTCCCAAGCTTTCCAATTCCCCTGCACGGACAAGTGTCGGAACTCCCGCAAAACATCCTGAATTTTTAAGAAATGCGCCACCACCTGAGCTGCCATATTCAATTTTGGCCGAAGTATTAAAATAATAACCAGAGTTTTCAATCTTCTCGCTTATAATTCCTTCAGTCGCAGTAAATTTTGCGGTTGATCCAATCCCCGGCACATCTACACCGCTAACATCAGGAAAACCTAAAATGACTAAGTCTTCTCCAATTTTCAATTGCTCAGATGAGCAAATGGTAGGAAATGTGTCTAATGCTAAAAAAGTGCTAGGAAGATCTACTTCTGTTTTTGTACCATCATCTGCAATTTGTGTCATTTTTATACGAGGTTCAGCTTTAATAGTAAGAAACGCAAAATCAATAAGTTCCATATCTTCCTTGGAAATTTCTTCAGGGTAAAATGTTGGTTGTCCATAATAATATTCATTCCCCTCAGAGCCTTCTTTACCCTCTACGCGAATTCCACAAGATGGTACGTCGGAAGTGGTTTTTCTCAAGTTTTCAATAACGTGATAGTTAGTTAAAACAATAAGATTTTCATTTTTATCTCTTCCAATAACAACACCAGATGCAAAGACGTCTCCATCTTTAGCTCCGCAATAAACAAATACAATATATTTGCCATTTTTCTCTATTAGTTCATTAGTCGTGAGTTTTTTATCAACTTTTTGTATCGTTTTCACAATATTTTCTTTATTAACTTGTTCAGGTGTGATTTTTGGTTTTAATCGATCAAAAATAAGAATTCCAAAATAGATCACCACAACGATGCATGCTAGTGATATCAAAGCAATTAGGGGAGAAAAAAGCGTAAAGGTAGTTTTATTTAATTTCATACATGAAGTATAGCATTTTGAATCAAGATTGTGTTGCTCTCGCTTCCTCTTTTTACATTGATTTCTAAAGACATATTAATTTCCTATATATTGACAACATATTATTTATTGTCTATACTCTATATAGTCACTAATTAATTATACATATATGCTTACTATTAGTCAAACAGCAGAATTATTAAAAGTTGATAAGAAAACTCTCATGCGGTGGGATAAAGAAGGAAAATTTCCCGCCAAAAGAGAAAAGGTATCTAATATAAGATATTACGACGATGAAGATGTGCACAATCATGCATTATGGTTTGAAATACGGCGCAAACATAAAGCTCATTTAAGGTTACTTCATGATGTAAGGAAAGAAGCGGATAAATTTATACGGATTTCGCCATTAAATCCATTGGAGAATCCTAAGCCATTTAGTTTAGCAGATATGAAAAAGGCATACGAAGCATTACACAAATGGGAAGAAGAAGATAAAGTTATATCAGACGAATACAAGAAATTGCCTGTGGGATTTACGCCAAAAATTGATCCTGAATACTGATATTTTTGGTTTAAATTCAGTTCTTTAAAATTTTTACGTTTTTCTTCAAATCTGGTGGGCGATCCTGGAATCGAACCAGGGACCCCTTACTTATCAGATAAGTGCTCTAACCGCTGAGCTAATCGCCCCACTTCGCCAAGGCTTCGCGGGACACAGCCCCACTTTCACCAAGACTCCGCCACTGCAAGCCTTTAGTGGCCGTGCCACGCGGAGCTCCAATGTTAAATCGGAGCGGAGTGTGGACCCAAGCGGGGTTGAACCGCTAACCTCTTACATGCCATGCAAGCGCTCTGCCAATTGAGCTATGGGCCCGGGGAAAGTGAAATTTTACGTGACAGGAAGTTTTTCCTAAACCTGACGTGGTTTAGAATGGTAATCTTTCTGTTCGTGTTACAGAAAGTAGATTCTCCTTAGAAAGGAGGTGATCCAGCCGCACCTTCCAGTACGGCTACCTTGTTACAACTTAGTCCTCATCACCGACCTCAGTTTAGTCCGCCCGAAGGCGGCTTTCGACTGCTGCCGACTTTGTTGGCTTGATGGGCAGTGTGTGCAAGACCTGAGAACGAATTCACCGCGGTCTGCTGACCCGCGATTACTACCAACTCCAGCTTCATGTGGGCGAGTTTCAGCCCACAATCCGAACTGAGACCGAGTTTGCTGGGATTAGCTCCGCCTTACGGCTTGGCAACCCATTGTCTCGATCATTGTAGGATGTGTGTCGCCCTGGACATAAGCGCCATGCTGACTTGACGTCATCCCCGCCTTCCTCCCTGGCAGTACGCCAAAGCAGTCTTCTGTGATTGATAACACAGAACAGGGGTTGCGCTCTATACCCCACTTAAGGGAACATCTCACGACTAGAGCTGACGACAGCCATGCAGCAGCTGTGTATTACCCTCAAAGGCTCCCGACGTTTCCGTCGGGATGCAAATACATGTCAAGCCCAGGTAAGGTTCTTCGCTTTGTATCGAATTGAACCACATGCTCCGCTGGTTGTGCAGGTCCCCGCCAATTCCTTTAAGTTTTAGCCTTGCGGCCGTAATTCCCAGGCGGAACGCTTAACGCGTTAGCTTACGCCGGTCCGATTCAACATCGGACCAGCTAGCGTTCATTGTTTACAGCATAGGACTACCCGGGTCTCTAATCCGGTTTGCTACCCTAGCTTTCGTTCATTAGCGTCTCCAGTATCCTAGATGCCTGCCTTCGCCCTTGGTGTTCCTAGCGATATCAATGGATTTCACCCCTCCACCGCTAGTTCCAGCATCCCCGAATACGGACTAGTCAAGCAGTATTACTGGCCTCTCTCTTGTTAAGCAAGAGTCTTTAACCAATAACTTACTCCACCGCCTACGAAACCCTTTACGCCCAATAAATCCGGATAACGCTTGCACCCTACGAATTACCGCCGCTGCTGGCACGTAGTTTGCTGGTGCTTTTTGCCCCGCCGATGAGGCGGGGTAAAGAAGTTTACAACCCGAAGGCCTTCATCCTCCACGCGGCGTCGCTGCGTCAGGCTTTCGCCCATTGCGCAAGATTCCTGGTTGCTGCCACCCGTAGGTGTATGGCCCGTATCTCAGTGCCATTGTGGGGGGTCGCCCTCTCAGGCCCCCTACCCGTCGTCGCCTTGGTGAGCTATTACCTCACCAACAAGCTGATAGGACGCAGGCCGCTCCCAAAGCAGGCAGTTATGCCCTTTAATCCCGCAAAGCGGGACCACATGGAGAATTACCCCCGGTTTCCCGGGGTTATGCTCCTCTTTGGGGTACGTTCCTACGTGTTACTCACCCGTCTGCCACTCCCGCCGATGAGGCGGGCGTTCGACTTGCATACCTAAAGCACGCCGCCAGCGTTCATCCTGAGCCAGGATCAAACTCTCATTAAAATTGACTTCCTGCCACGTAAAATTTCGCTTTGAATTGTCAAAGTGCTCCTAAACATAGGCAAGTTTATTCTAGCAGATTTAGTTATTTTGTCAACCTGAGTTTTTGGCACCAAAGCCAACTGCTCTTGACAATGGTGGTCAGATCGGAATATCGAGGCTGCCATCTCAAAATCTTTCTGATTTTGTCATTGGCCGCTACCAGCTCTTCCGCCTCACCCGGCCGCGGCCGGCCCCATTTTAAGTTAAACTGATAACCGGAAATTTCGCTGATTTTCTTAATCACGGACAAAGTTGAATGGCCCTGGCCGGTGCCAACATTAAAAACATTAGATTTTTGCTTGGCGAACAAATAAACCAAGGATTTAACATGAGCTTCTGCCAAATCTAAAACATGGATGTAATCACGAATGGTAGAACTGTCTGGCGTCTGACACTTGGCGCAGGTAATTTCAAAGTCGCTGATTTTCCCCAGAGCCGCTAAGCAGGCCCGAGAAATCAAATGAGTTTCTGGCTGGTGGTCTTCACCCAGGGAACCGTCCAGAGCCGCTCCGGCCGCATTAAAATAGCGCAGAATTACTGATTTAAATTGATAGGCTTGATCATACCAATGAAGCATTTTTTCCACCATGAGCTTGCTCTCACCATAAGGATTATTGGGAACGGTCGGGTCCTCCTCTCGAACCGGCACTTGCCTGGGAAAACCGTAAACCGCCGCCGTTGAAGAAAAAACAAAATTCAGAACGCCGTATTTGACCGCGGTATCCAGCAGAACTTTAGTTTTCATCACATTATTCTCAAAATATTTCGCTGGATTTTTCATTGATTCGGCCACGACAATATAAGCGGCAAAATGAATGACGGCAGCGAATTTCTCTTGTTGAAAAGTTTTCTCCAAAAGCTCTTTATCGGCCAGGTCACCAATGACTAAGGGCACCTTGACTGCCTCTTGATGACCGAATTCCAGGTTATCCAAAACGACGGTTTCATAACCCTGTTCTTGAAGCAGTTTAGCGGTAAAACTGCCGATATAACCCGCCCCGCCGGTGACTAAAACCTTTTTACTCATATTGCGGTAAAACAATTTGTTTTTGCTGATTAACCGGAATCTTGAGCGCCCAACCCAGGGCGTTGGCCGCGCTCACCCCAATCCGCAGGCCGGTAAAAGAACCCGGGCCGCGGTTAACTTCAATTTCTTTAATTCGTTTAATCGAAAAGCGATTTTGGTTTAACAGCTTATCTAACAAAAAAAGCCACTGCTGGCTCGCGCCGTTAACCGCTGATTTAGAAAGAGATTTTTCTCCCAGTTGGACTTTAATTTTCTGCTGATGGCTGGTATCTATTAAAAGTTTCATCTTTTGATGATAATTTGTCTTTTATTTTTATCTAAATATTTAAATTCTAACCAAACTGTCTCTGACGGCAGGGCTTTCTTGACACGCTCGGCCCATTCGATCGCGATAATATTGTAAGGGTTCTGGTAAATTTCTTCAAGACCCAGGTCGGCGATTTTTACTTTGTTTTCAAGGCGATAAAGATCAACGTGATAAAACCGACCGTATTGTCTAATTAAGATGAAGCTCGGGCTTAAAATCCGCTTTTTAATCCCCAGGCCTTTAGCCAAACCCTTAACAAAAGTGGTTTTGCCGCTGCCTAAATCACCGGTCAGAGCTAAAATCCGTGCCGGCAAATTCTGAGCTAATCTTTGACCAAGAGCTTTGGTTTCTTGAGCTGAATTAGTTTGATAAACTGCCATCCAATTAAGCTGCCAATGATATCAATAAAAACATCACGGAGCGAGCTGGTTCTGGTGGCTACAAAAGACTGGTGAAATTCGTCAGAAAAAGCATAAAAAATTACCAAAATAAAAGCCGGCCAAAAGCGCCTCTGGTGGCGGTATACCAAAATAAAAAGGACTCCGTATTCAAAAAGATGAAAAAGTTTATGAAGAATAAAATCGAGAAAAGTCTTGGTCGGCTCAGGCGAAGGGATTGACGACCCGTAAAAGATCAAAACGCACCAAGCAAAAACCGGCCACCAGAGCTTAAACTGCTTCATCGGGCTTATTATATCCTAATTTTTTTATTTTGGGTAGCCAAAACGGATAAGAAGCGCCGGCCATCAGCAACACGCCCGCGCCAATCAAAAGTTGGGGCCAAGGCAGCGGGCTTTTTTTTGCCCCGGCTTCAGTCGCGGTTTCACCCAAAACTAAACCTTGGTCATTTAATTCTGCCTCTGCTGTCGCTGGCGGTTCTTCAGTTGGCGATCCGCCAGCTGGCGGAGTCGGTGTTGGGCTTATTTTAGTTGTCGGTGTCGGACTTGCCTTCACCGTCGGTGTCGGTGTATTGGTTGGCGTCGGCGTGTTTGTTGCCGCTGGCGTATTCGTTGGCTCTGGGGTGTTCGTCGCCGTCGGCGTGGGTGTATTCGTCGGTGTCGGCGTATTCGTCGGTGTGGACACTTCGATACTAACCTCACCTGAATCATAATTTGTATCAAAACCAAACTTGCGTAAACGGACTTTATAGATTTGGGGGCCAGAAACAGAAGAGTAAAATTTGCTTTTTAATGTTGTCTGCGCTTTCCCCTCGGTTGAGCCTTCAATCGTCGGCATATCATCCCAAGAACCATTCCAAGCCAGCCAGTTACTTACTGTATCGCTCCAGGTGTAAACTTTTTGAAAGCTCTCGCCACCAAGTGTTTTTAAACAATAAGAAACACTTGTTTCCAAAGAAGAAAGATCAACGGCTACTGAAAATTCTTCATTAGCCACCGCTGTTGTCGGGTAGTCTGTCAAGGAAATTGTTGGTGCGGCTAAAATAGAAGTAGGAAAAATTAAAATAAATAACAACAGGAGAAAAAGTAGGGAAATTTTATCTCTCATAAATCACCATTTCGTCGACGGCTGATTGGCTGTATTTGGAATTAAAAGAAAGTTCGTTGCCGAAATAAGGATCATGCATCTTGTAATCACTGCCTTCTTTGCTCAGCAGCACCACGTAGTGAGCCTTATCGCTGACATAAACAATCACCCACTTGCCTTCGCTTAGCTTGTTGTCAATCGTCTGCCAGTCTGGAGAACCGCCGTAGCTGTGGCCTTTGACGACAATACTGCCTCCAATTGTTTCCAATTTGGGAACATCTTGCCAGGCAATTAGGTCGGTAACATAAATTGACTGGGCCGACAGTGTTTTCGGATTAACGTCAACTCCTTGCTTCTTTAAAACCATGGCCATCGAAGTGACGGCGCAGCCGTATTTCCACAGATAAGAAGGGTCGTTGGGGTTAAAGAAAACGCCGCCGCCGATTAAATCCATCGCCCAGCGTTCATCAGTTTGGTTAAAATAATTATTGGCCTCGGTCCAAACCTTGAATTCCGTTGGCTTGCCAAACAAGCTGGCGCCGCTCAATTTGGTTTTTTCCGCTTCCAAGCGGGCTAAAATCCGCTGATACTCAGCCTCTTTCCCTTTGGTTTCCGTTAAAAGCGTCTTTTTATTTTCCTTTTCCTGGCTTAAAGCAGAATGCTGTTTCTCCAAATTGGCCTTAATGGTTTCCATTTCCGCTTGTTTTTCCTCTTTAAGGTTTTTCTGGCTGTCATAATTCAACCGGGTTTGCTCCATCTGATACATCAAATTCCGATCATGAGCTTGAACAATTTTCAAGTAGTTATAACGGGTCAAAAAATCAGAAAACCCGTCGGCAGTCACAAAAAGATAAACCGGTTCAATCCTGCCTTTTTTATAGGTTTCAATAATCCGGGCTAATAAAAGCTGGGAAGTGCTGCCTAAAGATTTATCCAGAATGCCGATTTTGTCAGAAAGACCGCTGATTTCTTTCTCCAGTGCGGCAATTTTTTTCTCTGACTGGCTAATGGAAATAGTCGCTAGTTCAATCTTGCTGTCGAGGTAGCTGATGGCTGAAGAAAGCGTGCCTTTTTGGGTCTGCAGTTCGCTGATTTGCTTTTTAATCTTTTCAATTTCGTCATCTATATCATCAGCTTTGACGGGAATCATTAAACAGCTAGACAGCCAGACAGCTAGACAACTCAAAAAAATAATCAGTCTTCTCATTTTGAACGGAGATAGCGCCGCACGGCCAGAAAACTGGCCAGACTGCCGATAAAAATACCCAGCCCCATTTCCCCGCCGAGCAGAGCCAGCATCAGCCAAAAAGGAATCGGCAGTAGGCTGATTTCGCCGAAAAAGGCAACCAAAAACGGCGTCGCGTACAAAAGAATCAGATAGGCTAGTCCCCAGCCAAGCCAAGCCCCGGACGTGCCGTAAATAATCCCTTCGGTTAAAAACGGGTTGCGAATATAACCTCGGGAAGCGCCTAAAAGCTTGAGAATTTCGATTTCGATTTTTTTGGCGCTGATTTTCATGCTGATGATAATTAAAACTACCAAAAGCGAGGTCAGAACGAAAAAAGCCACCAGGCCTAAGCCTACCCGACGAATAGTCCGCGTCCAATTATTCAGAGCCGCGACCACATCTGCCTGAAAAAGAACCTCTTCCACTCCCGAGGCGTTTTCTAGGGTTTTGGCTAGCTCAGCCAGGTCATCGCTGGCCCGCGCCGAAACTTCTAGGCTGGCCGGCAGAATATCCGCGGTCACCATTTCCAGCAGCAGCGGATCGTCTTTATTCTGTTCCCGGTAAATCGCCAACGCCTCTTCTTTGGAAACGTATTGCAGTTTGGCCACTTGGCCGCTGTCTTCAAGCTGTTTCTTTAAACTCTTCACCTGCTCCTCGCTGATTTCATCTTTTAAAAAAGCGGTAATCTGGGGCCGGGTCTCAAAATAATTGATGATTCTCTCTGAGCCGAAACTCAATAAAGCAAAAACACTGATGACAAAAAAAGTCAGCACCATAATCATCATCGCCGCCAAGGCCTGATAAGGCGATCGTCTGATATGTTTCCAGGTAATTTCTAAAGATTTAGACATATTTGCCCTGCTTCTTGTCGCTGACAACTTTGCCTTGATCTAATCTAATCACTCTTTCCTTCAAACTGTCAACCACATCAAAGTTATGCGTCGCCATAATCACCGTTTTCCCTTTTTCGTTAATCTGCTTCAGCAGTTTCACAATTTGCCAGGCCGTCCCCGGATCAAGGTTGCCGGTGGGTTCGTCGGCAAACAGCACTGACGGTTGGCCAGCTAGGGCTCGACCAATCACCGTCCGCTGAATTTCGCCGCCGGAAAGCTGCTGGGGAAAAAGATCAGCCTGTTTTTCCAGACCGACAGTCTGCAGAATTTCTGCCACTTCTTTTTGGATTTCCGCGGTCGGCTTAGCCAGAATTTCCAGAGGCAGGCTGACATTCTCGGCCACGGTCCGGTCCGGCAGCAGCTTAAAATCTTGCCAGATGGCGCCGATCTGCCGCCTAAGCCAGGGAATTTTTTTCGGCTCCAGGGCGGTAATATCTTCTTTTTCCAAGAAAATCGAGCCGGAGCTGGCTAGAATTTGGCGCATCAAAAGCTTGAGAACCGTCGTCTTGCCTGAACCTGAAGGACCGACAAAAAAAACAAATTCACCGGGCGCAATCTTAAAATCAACTTTTTCTAAGGCGACCGTACCGTTGCCAAACTGCTTGGTGACCTGGCGGAATTCGATCATTCTAGGATTTCAACTTTACCGACGTCCATCAGCCAGCCCGCTTTCTGGGCCGCAAAAGTCTCGCCCCAAACCTTAACCCGATGACCGGCTAATTTACCCAAATCAAGCACCGTCGAAGTTAAATAAACGGTCTGGGATTCACCGCCTTCCCGAACCAGCTTGTGAGTCCCTTCTTCGACCAGCGAACTGTCGTTGACTTCGAGCAAGCCTTCGGCCGTGTCCCGATAAACTGCCGGATTGTCCAAGCCGAAAACCATGCCTTTGGCAATCTTTTCCCCGGTTTCCTCTAAAGAAACCGGTTTTTCCGTCATCTTGCCGCCGCTGAGTAAATAGCCGGTAACTCCGCCGGAAACGACAATCGCCACCACGATTAAAATAATCGCTAGGTTTGACTTTTTTGGCTTGGCGGTTACCGCCTGCATCTCGACCGGCTGAACCGGCTGAGTCTTTGCTTCTGCCATCTCTTTCATTAAACCAACCCCGGGTCTAAAAGTCAAGCAGGTGTACTAGTCACACACTTTTTCGACATTAAGCCTCTGGAGAGCAGGTAATCCAG
>CAZTEW010000004.1:31856-36660 GCA_964612215.1 uncultured Gammaproteobacteria bacterium | reverse complement strand
ACCTCAATCAGCACACTCTCCAATCCCACCGTCGCTCCGGAAAACACCCTGGCCAGCATCCTCAACAGACCTTTCTCTCTGCACAACTTGTTATTGCCATTTGACTAAATCCCGCTCACCGAGATTATAAATCTTGTCTTTTCTGCTGGAAATATGAGCGACTAAGATTTTACCGACAAAAATGGTGTGATCAGCTAGTTTTGTTTCTTTGATTACTTTGCATTCAAAACAGCTAATCGAGTCTTTAAGAATGGGTGTTTTGATTTTCTTAGCCTGCAGAACTTGAAACTTACATTTCTTTAATTTATCTTCACGCCAGCCGGAAACACTCCCGCAATAAAGAACGTCATCCTTTTGTTTAAAAGAAGGTAGACACAAAACAAATTCTTTAGTTTCAGAAATAACTTTATGAGAATAATGTTTGTGTTGTAAAGAAATCGCCCAACAAGTCGGATCAGCGTTGGTCAGCATGAACCAACCAACCGGCGTCACATCCACCATCCCTTTTTCATCTTGACAAACTACCAGCGCTACTGCTTCAGGATATCTTTTCTTAATTGCCTCTTCGATGTTAACTTGCTTCATTTTGTTAAACTCATTCTAGCATAAATAAAATCACTGCCGCCAGAAGTCATAATTCCCGCCGAGAGCAGCCAAAGAGGTATTTTTTATTTCCCCGGCCAGTAAATTGATGTTTTAATTAGTGTAAGTTGGCCAGAAGCATGACGCCTTCAGGGCTTAGTTCTCTCTCGCCTGCTCGCCAATCAGCAATCGTATTGAGAATATAATTCCAGCGAGGATCATCGGTTCGATCAAGAGCAGTGTGAACAAGGTTTTCAAGATGTTCTCTCATAAGTCTTTGTGCGCTCTCTGGAATTACTCTTTCTACTATCATGGTTAGATTTAAGTTCTTTGGGAGACCCATAAGCCAGATTCTGTTTACCCGATCAAATCTCAAAGAGATTTGCGCGGGTTTTGGTAATCATCTCTCTATGCCCTCAATCCTCGGTGCTGGCGCAAGCATGCTCATAACGCACCAGTCGGAGGTTGCAGCGGGTAGGATTACCACGTTTCACTCGTCTGCCATACCTTTAGGGTTTAGGCAGTCGCTCGTCTCTGTGGCTCTCAAATCCTGTCAATTCAGGATCTGTCCCTACACCGTTTCTGATGTAGGACACCAGCGTTTGGCTTGCCGATGAGGCAAGGTTACGCGTCAGAGGTTACCCTCTGTCCCCTGCTTGCTGCTGTCTGGACTTTCCTCCCCGACTAATTTTAGCATTCGCCTTTCCAGTTCTATTCGAACACGGCTCATGCTGCGATTTTGACGGGGCGATTACCCAGCCTCCCAAAGAACAGCTGAATTATATCATAAAATTAGGAGTTTTGGAAGCGTTTGCTGATCGCCAGCTCAAGAACAATCACCCGCAGAATCAGCACTGTCGGCACCGCCAAAACCAGACCAGCCAGGCCGCCGATTTTACCGCCAATCATTAAGGAAAGGATAATAATCAACGGGCTTAAATGAACCGCCCTTCTCATCACCCCGGGAACAATTAAATAATTTTCGATTTGCTGAATCAAAATGTAAAGAGCGGCTACTGCCAGGGCAGAAACCGGCGAAATTAAAAAGCCGATTAAAACTGCCGGCACCGCCGCCAGCGTCGGCCCAATATTGGGCAAAACTTCTAAAATCCCGGCCAAAAGCGCCAGTGGCAAGGCAAATTCAACTCCCAGGAACCACAAACCGACATAACTCATTAAGCCGACAATCAGACAAAGTAGGGTCTGGCCCCTGACCCAGCCGCCGAGCTGGGCTTCAATTTTTTCGATCAATTTCTCTACTTTTTGGCCGTTTTCCCGACCAAAAATAATCAATAAGTAACGGGAAAGCTTTTTCCTTTCCAATAATAAATAGAAAGTAATCACCAACAGAACAAAAAGGCCGAAAAAGTTAGAAAACAGGCCAGCCAGGAGTTTTAGCGACCTTTCTGGTAAAAGAGCCATTTGGTTATTAAAAGCGCTGGTATTCAATTGGCCGTCAAGCGACTGCAGCAAGGGCAGGGTTTTTTCCAGCAGCCTGCGGGTCTGCTCCACCAGCACCGGCAAAAACGAACCGATAATTAAACTCAGGGCGCTTAAAAAACCCAGATAACACAGGATGATGGCTAATCCCCGGGGGATTTTTATTTTCTCTAGACGGCTAACCAGAGGATTCAAAGCCACCATCAAGATAAAAGAAACGTAAACCAGGAAAATAATCTGCCGCACCTGAAAAAGCAGCCAAAGAGTCAGGAGGAAAAAAACCGTAAAAAGTATCGTCCGGTGGGAAATCTCAACTTTTTTCAGCATTGATTTTACTGTACCATGTTTTGATTAATTTTACCACTTTCTTCTGCCAAGCGTCATCAGTAATGTCAAACCACTCGCCCTGAGCTGATTCGGCTGAGCTCACAGCTGAAGTCTGCCGAAGGGTTTTTTTAAACCAGGTCATCTGCCGCCGGGCGTACTGGTGTTCGGCTGTCTGCCATTTTTTCACCGCCTCCGCAAGATTAATCCTGTCCTCAAAGTACAACCGAAACTGCTGATAGCCAATCGTCTCGCCGAGAACTGAATTATCCCAATCATAACCCAGCGCCAATAATCTCTTAATTTCCTCAGCCGCGCCCTGCTTCACTCGCTCCTTCACCCGTTGATTAATCCGTTGATCAAGCACTGCCCGCGGCGCTTTTAACCCGATCATTAATAATTTATCAATTTTAAATTTTAAATTGCAATTTTTAATTTTAAATTTTAAATTTTTAATTTTTCTTGCCACTTCAATCGCCCGAATCAACCGCCGGGGATTATTACGATCTGATTGATTCATTTTCTTCAGTCGTTCAGGATCTGCTTTCTTTAAACAATTGAACAATTGAACAATTGAACAATTGAACAATTTCTGTCGCAATTCCCAATCCGGTTCAACGCCAAGTGTTTCCATGCCACCTATTAGTGCCTTGATGTAAAATCCGGTGCCGCCAACCACAATCGCTAATTTGCCCCGCTGCCAGATATCTTGAATTACTGGCCTGGCCGCCATCACGTAATCACCAGCGCTAAACCGATAATCCGGCTTAACCACATCCAGCAACCACACCGGAATTTTCTGAATTAAATAATAACCAATCTTATGGTTTTTAGTCTTGAGTTTCAATTTGGAATTTGGAATTTGGAATTTGGAATTTCGGGACAGGTCTTTCCCTGTCCCGATGTCCATTCCCTGATAAACCTGGCGGCTGTCAGCCGAAATCAGCTCACCGTTGAATTGTCTCGCCAGCTTAATTGCCAGCGCCGTCTTGCCGCTCGCCGTCGGCCCGCAAATGACCAACAGTTTTTTCTTCATTTTCGCTATGCTATATTATAGCAATGATTTGGCTTGATACTTTAACTAGCGTTATCCTTGTCAGTTTAATTTCTCTGATTGGCATTCTTGCTCTTTCGAATAAACAAAAAACGATTAAAAGAAACTCGATTCTGTTGGTCAGTTTTAGCGCCGGCGCTCTTTTCGGCGACGCTCTCATTCATCTTTTGCCTGAAGTTTTCGAAAAGATGGGCGCCAACCTTTCGGCTTCCCTGGCGGTAATCAGCGGCATTCTCCTTTTCTTTGTTTTGGAAAAATTTCTTCACTGGCGCCACTGCCATTTGGATCTGGCCGAAAGACATATTCATTCTTTGGCGACGATGAATCTTGTCGGTGACGGTCTCCATAATCTGATTGACGGCCTTTTAATTGGCGCCGCTTATCTGGCTAGTTTTCCGGTTGGCTTAGCGACGACCCTGGCAATTATCTTCCACGAAATCCCTCAAGAAATCGGCGATTTTGGCGTCCTGCTTCACAGCGGTCTTTCTGTCAAAAAAGCTCTGCTTTTCAATTTTCTCTCAGCTCTTTTGGCAATTCTCGGCGCAGTCATGGCTCTGTTTCTCGATCGATATTTAGAGGGTTTCGCCACCCGGCTTTTAGCAATCGCCGCCGGCGGCTTTATCTATATTGCCGGTTCGGACTTAATTCCAGAATTAAAGCATGAATGCGGTGGTAGAAAATCAGTCCGCCAGTTCTTTTTAATGATTCTCGGCATTGCTGTCATGGCCTTATTAACTTTGATTGATTAGTTTATCTAAAATTTGCCAGCGGCGCTTTTTTTTCTGGGCCGAAACGTCGTCTTTCATTTTAAAAGCGGCGGTGCCTGGCCTGGCTGAATAGCGGGCCACATAAGCTTTCACAAAACCAATCTTTTTACAGAGTTTAATCGTATTCTCAAAGGCTTTCTTGGTCTCACCCGGAAAGCCGACAATGATATCAGTGCTGATTTTGATATCCGGAATTTCTTGTCGGATTTTTTTCACCAACCTCAAATATTTTTTAACCGTGTAAGGTCGGTTCATCCGTTTTAACAATTCATCATCGCCAGATTGAACCGGCAAATGCAAAGTCCGGTCAATTTTAGGTAGTTTCATCGCCTCAATAATCTCAACGGTCAAATCCCAAGGATTCGAAGTCATAAAAGAAATTTTCTCTAAACCTTTTATCTCGTGTAACCGTCGCAACAATTTGGCAAAGCTGGGTTGGTAAGAATTAACATTTTGACCAAGTAAAGTAATCTGTTTATAGCCCTGTTGCGCTAACATCTCGACCTCGCTAACAATTTCCTCAAAATCCCGACTCGTCTCCCGACCCCGGCTGTAAGGAACAACACAATAAGTGCAAAACTGGTTGCAGCCTTGCATGATCGGCACCAATGCCTTAATTTTTGAATTATGAATTATG
>CAZTEW010000004.1:0-31756 GCA_964612215.1 uncultured Gammaproteobacteria bacterium | reverse complement strand
GGCAGTTTGCGTTTCAACCATTTTTCAGAATGATAAAGCATGCAGCCAGTCACAATAATCTTCCGCCCCCTGACAGGGGTAGCCCCTGTCAGGTTGCGAACCAGTCCCAAGACCCGATTCTCGGCTGATTCCCGCACTGAACAGCTGTTGATGATCACTATATCTGCTGCCTGGGCTTTTGCCACCAGTCGGTGACCATGTTGCACCAGCCTCCCGGCCAGCCGCTCCGACTCCGCCTCATTCATCTGGCAGCCAAAGGTTCTGATGAAGTATTTCACGCAATTTATTTTACCGCGCGCCTGAGAGACTTACCAACGACAAATCGAGCGGCACGATGGGCAGGAATGTTGACCTCTCTCCCAGTCTTAATAATCCGGCCTTTCTTGGGTTTGACCTTCAACACCTTGAAGGTGCCAAAGCCGGAAAGAACCACTTTTTCGCCTTTACTGAGATATTTTTTCACTTCGGCGAGAAAGTTCTCAATGATTTCCGCGGTCAGTTTCTTGGTCAGATTGCTTTTTTTAGCCACGATCTCAAATAACTGTCGTTTCGTCATCTTCTTCACCTCCTTCCTGCCCCGCAATCGCTTCTTGTCTGGTTTCCCTAATTACCGTCACTTTAACCTGGCCCGGGGTGGTGGTTTTTTCATGAATTTCCGCAGCAATATCAAAAGCCAGTTTTTTCATCTGATCGTCGTCAATCTCCTTCGGTTTAACTACCACCCGCACCTCCCGGCCGGCTTCAATCGCATAAGCGTCAGCAACGCCCCCATAACCCTTGGCAATATTCTCCAGCTCGCTGATGCGCGTCAGGTAGTCTTCCAGGAGTTCATAACGGGCGCCGGGTCGGGCTCCGGAAATAGCGTCGGCAACATAGACGACGATTTGCTCCAAAGTCTCGATCGGCGTTTCTTCATGATGAGCGCTAATGGCCGCCAAAACCGGTTCGGCAATACCATGACGGCGCAAAAATTCAACGCCGATTTTGGTATGCGAACCTTCAATATCCGACGGCAATACTTTACCGATGTCATGCAGTAAACAAGCCAACTTGACGGTTTCGATGTCCGCGCCGAGCTCCGCCGCCAGCAAACGACCGAGATTAAACACCTCCAAAGTATGCTGGTAAAGACTTTGACCATAAGAGGTCCGATATTTATATCTTCCCAGAATTTCCACGATTTTTTCCGGCAAATGGCTGATCCTCACCTCGAGACAAAGCTCCCGGCCGACTTTTTTGGCGTACTGTTGAAAATCATTTTTGGTTCTGGCAAAAGTTTTCTCAATCTTGACCGGCTGAATCCGGCCGTCGGCAATCAATCTCTCCATGGTCTTTTTGGCAATCACCCGACGCACCGGGTCAAAAGAAGATAGGGTAATTTCGCCTTCTTCTTCAAGCTCAACATCAACACCAGTCGTTTTCTCAAAAGCGCGGATGTTCCTGCCTTCTTTGCCAATAATCCGGCCTTTAATCTCGTCATTCTGAAGCTTAATCGTGGAAGTAGTGTATTCTGCCACATAATCAGTGGCTGCCCGCTGAACCGCCTGGGCAATAATCTCCTTGGCTTTGGTTTCGGCCTCGGCTTCAGCCTTTTCCTCGGCTTCTTTAATCCGCAGGGCCATTTCTCTGACCAGTTTTTCTTCCAAGCGCTTCATGACCGCTTTTTCAGCTTCGGCTTGACTTAAGCCGGCGGCTTTCTCCAGAACTGCCAGCTCTTTTTCTTTAAGCGCTGCTATTTCCTTCAGTGCCGCTTCAACTTCTTCTCTGGCCTTTAAAATCTCTTCTTTAGCGGTCAATAGCAACTCTTTGGCTTGAATTTTTGCCTGACTAGAATCTGAGGGTTTAACGTTGACGGTTGAAAGACGATCCAATAAATCGCCGAAAATCGCTTTTTTCATTTAATATGTTTATTTTAATCTTTTTTCTGTTTTTCCGCAAGTGCTTTCTTGATCACTTCCCAGGAAAAGCCGCGGCGGCTAAGGAAGCCAATCAGCTTTTGGCGCCGCTCTAAAAAGGACAAACCATGATGGGCCTTGAGTTTTTTTGCCGCGGCTTTTCTGGCCAGCATCAGCTCTTTTTTTTCCGAAAAAAGAACCGCCTCGATCACTTCTTCGCTGATTCCCTTTTGTTTCAATTCCCAGCAGAGCCCTTGTCGCCCCTTGGGGCGCAACTGCGATCGCTGTCTTACCCACCAGATCGCAAAGTCGCGGTCATTCAGCAGATCCTGTTTTCTTAAACGGCGCCTAATCTTAAATGCCGCTTTGGCAACTGCGCCTTTTTTTTGCAAATAATCATTGACTTCTTTTTCTGATCGCGGCCGGTAAGACAAAAAACGTAAAGCTCGGTCATAGAACTTTTCGGCGATGTTGTCTTTTTGCAATTTCTCCAGCTCATTGGCCGAAAGTTTTTGATTGATTTTCAAATTCGCTTTTAGCCAGGCTTCGGCCGATAAGGGAAAAGCATACTGATTATCCAAAAAAATATTAAAACGGCCTTGTCGCTTCTGGGGTTTAATGGCGGTGATGACGGCCACGGAAGCTATTTGTCCTTTTTCTTCTTGGCTTCCCAAACCTTGTCTTCAATTTGTTTGGCAACTTTGGCATGTTCCAGAAGAAAGGCTTTAGCCTGCTCCCGTCCCTGGCCGATCGGTTTGTCAGCCAATTTGTAAAACGACCCGGTTCTGGAAACGACGCCATATTCCAGGCCTAAGTCTAAAAGTTCGCCGCTGTAAGAAATGCCGTTCTCCACTGCCATGATTTCAAACTCCGCTTCGCCAAATGGCGGCGCCACTTTATTTTTCTTCACCCTCACCCGATGGCGGCCGCCGGTCACCACTCCTTGGGAATCTTTAATCTGCTGGATCCGGCGTATATCTAGCCGCAGCGAAGAATAAAATTTCAAGGCCAGGCCGCCAGGCGTGGTTTCCGGATTGCCGAACATGACGCCGATTTTCATCCGGATTTGATTGGTGAAAATCATCGCTGTTTTCGATTTATTAATCACTCCGGCCAGTTTCCGCATCGCCTGAGACATCAGTCTGGCCTGAACACCGATCATGGCATCACCCATTTCGCCCTCAATTTCCGCTTTCGGTACCAGCGCCGCCACCGAATCCAAAACAATCACATCCACGCCGCCGGAACGAATCAGGGTTTCGGCAATTTCCAAAGCCTGTTCGGCCGTATCCGGCTGGGAAATCAGCAGGTCATCCAGATTAACGCCGATTTTTTTAGCCCAAGCCGCATCTAAAGCATGCTCGACATCAATAAAAGCCGCTAAGCCGCCTTTTTTCTGCGCCTGGGCGATAATGTGCAGCACCAGAGTCGTTTTACCAGAAGCTTCCGGCCCATAGACTTCCGTAATCCGGCCGCGGGGAATGCCGCCGACACCCAAAGCCATATCTAAACCCAAAGAACCGGTAGGGATGACGCTTACTTTTTGCGCCGCCGCGCCGCCCAGTTTCATAATCGCGCCCTTGCCATATTGTCTTTCAATCTGCTGCATCGCCATCTGCACCGCCTGAAGTTTCTGGTCTTTGTCACCCATAACAATTTTATTCTGGCATATTCTATGCTAAAATGCAAGGACCAGCGGGGAGTAGTTTAACGGTAGAATAGGCGCATGGGGTGCGTCTGGCGGCAGTTCGACTCTGCCTTCCCCGACACAGCGAGAAAAATCAAAAGAAAACGCAAAAATTTTAAAGAACTTTTCTTATCTCAAATGGCCGCCCCAGTTGAACTCAAACCCTTTCGGACTTGTCTGGGACGGCCATTAAAAAGCCGAAAGGTCAGTTTGAGTTCAACTACAATATACTAAATATCTTAAACAAAAACAACTACTCAATTAGTCAAAAATGCGTAATATCCAGCTGTTTGCTATAATTCCGGTATGTCAGCAGAACAATTTAGAGTTTCACCATATGCTCAATTAGAAAACTATCCTCCCTTAAGCCGTGAAGATATTGAAAGGAAATGGCCAGGTTATCGAGCGGCAGGAAACGTAAAATATGGTTGTTGGGCAAAAGAACTTATTCCTTTTGAGCGATATGGAAGTCTCGCAAAAAGATTTGTCGATTTAATAGCAGGAGAATTACAAAATAGTGCTACTCCTACGCTAGCAGACGTTGGTTGTGGAAATGGAGCTGGTTTTATCTCAGGCGTTTTAAAATTAGCTGAAAGCGTGCCCGAACTAAATATTTTGTTGTCTGATATTCAACCAACCGCACTAGAAGAAGCACAACGATTATATACGTCAAAACAAAATGGCAAGGAATGGACACTAGTATTGGTACAAGTTGATATATCTGATATTGATGCCTCTCAAAAAATTATTTTGGCTAATAGAGGTGAACAAACTGATGCAATCGTTAGTAATAACGTTCTTCCTTTCCTGACCGGTGAAAAATTAAATAGAGGGTTGCATACACTACAAGGGATATTAAAACAAGGAGGATACGGTTTTATATTAGTTTGCTCAATTTATAATCCTGCAAGTATCGGCAGCACAGCAAATACTAAAGCGCTTGAAATCATTCATATAGCTACGGATGGAGGTAAATCTGAACAATCCGTTGCGTATCTCGTCCCCGAAATGGATGGCGCTATATTAACTTTTTTTACTATGCCTTCGTTTCGCAAAATTCTTGAGGATAGTAGTTTTGAGGTAATGGTATTAGAAGGAAGTTATAATTCAAGATTGCGTAATGGACTTGGAGATGAATACCCAGAACATTATTATGCTATAGTTAAAAAGAAGTAATAAATGAGTTCGCCTAGAAGCGAACTCAAAATCGCGCGCGCTCTTCAATAAATTCAGGGTCAACAAAAATTAAGCAAAGTTTGTTTTAACGTTTGGGAGAGATTTTGCGAGCGCGGGCTTTGTGGGCTAAACCGGCTTTACGGCGCTCTTTTTCCCGAGGGTCGCGAGTAAGCAATCCTTGTTTTTTTAAGAGCGGCCGAAAATCAGGATTGAATTTTTCTAAGGCCCGAGCTAAACCATGAACCACCGCGCCCAACTGGCCTTTTTTTCCTGAACCAACCACTTTCACCCTGGCGCTGTACTGATTGACTGTCCCGGTAATCTCAAAAGGCGCCAAATAAGCCGCCTGATTGACGCTGCCGGGAAAATACTCAGCCGCTGGTTGATCATTGACCATTATCGGCCCTTTCTTGGCAAAAAGTCTGACCCGGGCGCTGGCGGTTTTCCGTCGACCCACTGTCGCAATATAATTACTTTTGGAACTTTTCTTGGTAGTCATGTTCGCTGCCTGGAAAAACCCTTAATCTTTTTAATCTTTGCGCTCGCAGTTTATTTTTAGGCAGCATGCCGCTGACCGCATGGCGAATTACCTGGCGCGGATCCTTAACCATCATTTGCGCCAAACTCAAGGCTTTTAAACCGCCTGGATAGCCTGAGTGGCGATAATAAATTTTCTGATTTTTTTTCTTGCCGGTTACCTCTACAGCCTGGGCATTAATCACCACCACCCAGTCGCCGCAGTCGAGGTGAGGTGAATAATAAGGTTTATTTTTGCCGATTAAGAACGCCGCCGCTTGAACAGCCAGTCGACCCAGCACTTGACCTTGGGCATCGATCAGCTGCCACTTCCTCTTAATATCCTTGGCTTTGGTGGCATAAGTTTTCATTTCTTGACCGAAGACTGAGGCGTCTTTTCCTTTCTTTCTCCTGCCAGGCCGATTTTCGCCATGACCGCAGCGTCGCCGCGGCGCTGACCCAGATGAATAATGCTGGTAAAGCCGCTGGTTCTTTTCTTAAAACCAGGAGCAATCTCTTTAATCAGTCTTTGAGCCGCTGTCTTGTTCTGGAGAAAAGAGTGAATAAACCGCTGCTGATGCAAGCTGCCTTTTTTCGCCTTGGTCACTAATTTGTCGGCTAGGCCTTTAATCGCTTTCGCCTTAGCAAGAGTGGTCTTAATTTCCCCTTTAAGGAAAAGAGAGGCAAGCAACTGCCGGAAAAGAGCCTTTCTCTGGCCGGTGTTGCGGCCCAGCTTTCTACCCTTAACGCGATGTCTCAAGGTCGACTCCTTTCTTCTTGAGTTTTTTTACCAGAATCTGAAACGACTTTTCGCCGAAGTTCTTAACTTTAATCACCTCTTTCCTATCGGCCCGAAGCAGATCGCCAATAGTTTTGAATCCAGCCTTGACCAAAGCGTTGACAATGCGCGTCGGTAAATCAATTTCTTCCAGACTGAGTTTTTTAATTTCTTCGCCGGTTTTTTCTCCTGGTTCTTCTTTCTCTTCCTCGAAAACCGGTTTATAAATATGGTGAAAATGGCCTACCAGCACTTTAGCCGCTTCTTCTAAGACAGACTGGGGATCAAGAGAACCATCGGTGGTAATTTTCATCACCAGCTCGTCAAGGTTAGTCCGTTGACCAACCCGGGTTGATTTAACTTCATAACCGACTCTTAAAACCGGACTGAAAATAGCGTCCAGAGGAATAAAGCCTGTCTTCCTTTCTCTTTGCTCTACTGGTTGATAGCCAAACCCTGTTTCTATTTCCAGATTGACCTGAATCTTATTCTTTTTAGTCGCCAGATTGCCTAAAACCAAATCCTTGTTGACGACTTCAATCTCGGCCGGAGTTTTAATATCGCCGGCCTTGATCTGTCCTGGCCCGCTGAGTTCAAGAAGGGCTTTAAAAGGCCCTTGGCCTTGCTTAACTTTAAATCTCACTCTTTTGAGGTTTAAACAAAAATCAACAATATCTTCTCTTAATCCAGGCAGGGTGCTATATTGATGCCGCACAGCCTTAATCTTGACTTGAGTAATGGCTGAACCGGATAAAGCTACCAAAAGCACTCGGCGCAAAGCGTTTCCCAGGGTTAACCCGTAACCCGGCTCCAGCGGGCTTAAGGAAATTGCCGCATAATTTTCGCTTTTTTCTTTAACTTTGACTCTAAAAACTGGTTTGGTCATTATCGGGAATAAAATTCAATAATTGTCTTTTCGTCAACTTCGGTATCAACCCCTTCCCTTTCCGGTAATCTTTCTATTTTACCAATAACGGCTTTCTTTTGCAACCAGGCCGGCGGTCGATAATCTTTATTGGCTAAGATTTTCTTGACTGAATCAATCTCCAAACCCTTGGCGGTCAAACTGACGATTTGGCCGGGTTTTAAAAGATAAGAAGGAATGCTGACTTTCCGGCCGTCAACTTGAACCTGTCGGTGAGAAACTAACTGACGCGCCACTGATCTTGAAGGCGCTAGCCCCAAACGATAAATCACATTGTCCAGGCGTAATTCCAGAATTTGAATAAGATTTTCACCGGCTTTGCCTGGCTTTCTCGTCGCCAAATCGACATAGCGCCGGAGCTGTCTTTCATTGACGCTGTAAATTCTTTTTAATTTCTGCTTTTCCCGCAGTTGCTGACCAAAACCGGAAAGCCTAAAACGGCCTCTTTGTCCATGAAAGCCTGGTGTCACCGCTCCTTTTTTTTCCAAAGGACACTTGGCTGTATAACAACGCTCTGCCTTTAAAAAAAGCTTTTGACTTTCCCGACGACAAAGTTTACATTTATAATCAAGTATCTTGGCCATAATTAAGTTCTCCTTCTTTTCCTGGCGCGGGGACCGTTGTGGGGAATCGGGGTGACATCGGCAATTAAATTAATTTTTATGTTTGCCCCTTTCAAAACCCGCAAAGCCGCATCCCGCCCCGGACCCGGACCTTTAATATAAACCTCAACTTCCCTGACGCCCAGATTGACGGCTTTTTCTAAGGCCTGTTCGACGGCAGTCGTGGCCGCAAAAGGCGTTGACTTTCGCGAACCCTTAAATCCAGCCAGGCCGGTCGTTCCCCAACAAAGCGTGTTTCCCTCTAAGTCAGTCACGTTGACCAGAGTGTTGTTAAAAGTGGCGGTAATATATAAACACCCCTTAACTGGTTTTTTCTGTGGCTGCTGTTGCTCCACTTTCTTTTACCCTTTCTTGCATCTTTAACATATCTTCTTTCTTCAAAGCACCGACCGTTTTCCGCTTGCCTCTTTTGGTGCGGGCATTGGTTCTCGTCCGCTGGCCACGAACCGGCAATCCCTGAGAGTGGCGCAGGCCTCGATAGGCGCCGATCCGCTGCAAGCGCTGAATGTTTTCCCGAACTTGCTTCTTAATCTCGCCTTCGCTCGGATAAGCATCGATGGTTTTTTGGAGGCGCGCCACTTCTTCTGGAGTCAGCTTTGAGGTCCGCTGATCAGGATTAACCTTGGCTGTTTCTAAAATTTTTCGGACATTATTTGGCCCGATACCCATAATGTAGGTCAGGGCAACTTCGATTCTTTTTTTCTCTGGTATATCAACACCGGCTATTCTTGGCATCATCGCTCCTTTCAGTCGCTCAAATTCCAAATTACAAATGATAAATAAGCAAAGCTTGTTTTCTCGCAAGCTCGAAAATTACAAATTGATTTTGAATTGCAATTTTGCATTTTAAATTTTAAATTTTTAATTTATATCATCCTTGTCTTTGTTTGTGTTTCGGGTTGGAACAAATAACATAAATCCGGCCCCGGCGCCGGACAATCTTACAGTTCGGACATAATTTTTTAACTGAGCTCCTGACTTTCACCATCGCTCCTTTCAGTCGCTCAAATTCCAAATTACAAATGACAAGTTACAAATTGAAATTTCAAATTTAAAATTTTTAAATTTAAGTAATTTTGAATTTTGCATTTTTAATTTTAAATTTTATTTAAACCGATAAGTAATTCTTCCTTTTGTCTGGTCGTATTTAGTCATTTCCAGCTTTACCTGATCACCGGGCATAACCCGGATATGAAACCGCCTCATCTGACCGGAGAGGTGAGCCAAAATTTCCCGCCCGTCTTCAAGCTCAACTCGAAAAAGGGTGTTCGGAAGCGCTCTGGTCACTACCCCAATCAGTTCAGTTATTTCTCCGTCTGACATTGACTTACTCCTTATTTTACCACAGTTAAGACTTTTGGTCTAGTTTCGGTAATTAAAACCGTGTCCTCAAATAAACCGCCTAATTTTGCGTCGGCGGTGCTGGCGGTCCAACCGTCTTGAGCGACTTTCACTTCCGGCCGGCCCTGGCTGTAAATAACCTCGATCGCGAGAGTCATATTGGCTTTTAATTTCGGGGTTTTGTTGATGCTTCCCTCCAGAAAGCAGGGAATTTTAGGTTCCTCATGGAGACTTCTGCCGATGCCGTGGCCGGTAAATTTCCGGCTGACGCTATAGCCGGCTTTTTCCACGATTTGCTGGATTATCTGGGAAATATGGCCAACTCGATTTCCTGGTCGCGCCATGGCCGTCGCTTTTCTCAAAACCTCTTGTCCTATTTCTAAAAATCTTTCTTTTTCTCTTGAGCTTTGAGCTTGAACGCGAAGCGTTCTGGCCATATCAGCGTGAAAGCCTTGATAAAAAACACCCAGGTCAAGCGTCACTAAATCGCCCGCCTTGATTTGATAATCATTAGGAATACCATGCACTAAGCCGTCGTTAAGATTAATACAGCTCGCCCATTGATAATTGTCAACCATTTTAAAAGAAGGTTTGGCGTCAGCTTTTTTGATTAACTTTTCTGCTAAAGTATCCAACTCTTTAGTTTTAACCCCTGGTTTGGCCGCCGCCAAAAGCTGAACCATCACCCCGGCTAAAATCCGGCCTGCCCGCCGCATCGATTCAATTTCTTGACCGCTCTTAATCGGAATCACCATCAAGCTATTCTAGCATAAGCTTTAGTTCCGGGAACTCAAGGCTAGATTTTCTTAAACAAAAAATTGCGGTTGACAAAAAATGTCTGCTGTGGTATAAATATAATTGATCGAGTGGAATGCCGACCCGCCGTAACCATTCGGCGCTTAAGTATTCATCCAACACTCGATTTTTTTATTTCAATTTCGCAATAATCCTTAAAATCTGCTCCGCTTTAATTCTCTTATCTGCCCTTTTTCTTTTATATGCTCGATAAGCCTTGTGGTGAGCAGACGATTTTCTGCCAATTTCGGTAAAACCAATTCTATCAGCAGGAAAATTTTTCAAATCTTGACGAATCAGTTGCAAAAGATAATTTTTAATAAGACTTTCATATCCTGGGTATTCTTTGTCTATTATTATTTGACTGATCTTAGATAAATCTCGTTTCAAAGCGAAATAAATCAAGCAAGTAAAAGTCTGAATAACAAACACTTTTGGCTTTCCTGCTCTTCGAAAAAACCCTTGGAGGCGCTGTTTATCTCTAGCGAGAATAGAAACCGAACGGCTTTTGCCATCAGAAAAACAAATAATTGTTAATTTGTTGGTTTTTTCAATTTTCCCTGATTGATCAATCTCAACTCGCACAAAATCATTCTAACATAAAGCCTAGCAGTGTATTCCGAAAATGAATTCCTACATTGCAGTTGACAAAGAATAATTCCTATGCTATAAGATAACATTATTATGTTTGGCAAAATAATAGACATTGAGCCAAAACCTGGAGTTGTTCCTTTCGAACTCTCTCTCTCTCTGCTTATCAAACCAAGCGTGATTTTTCCGGATTAACACCAATTCAGGCAGTAAGCGAATTTCGCCTGGCTACGATGATCGCTCTGGCAAGAGAAGACGACGCTATTCTTCGGCGAGCAGGAGATTTAGGGAGTTTAATTTTCCATCATTCTTTAGTTGCCACTACCCCCTTATCTGTCGCCCGCGCCGGAGCAGCTGTCGCCTGTGAAGCATTTGAGAAATATTGTCACGAAAAAAGTCTCAATCCAGAAGAAACTTTACGCCGGATGGGAACAGATCCTGTAAACACCCGGGATTTTTTAGACTACGGAAGAACTGTAAATGCAAAACTGAAGGAACTTCAAGGTAAAGAATAACTCCTAAACCGAAGGCTGGATTTTAGAGAGGATATCTTGGAGAATTGTTGGCACCGGTCTCTCGGCATCAATTTCCTCGAAAATGCCTTGCTGGCGGTAATAATCAAGAACTTTATTGGTTTGCTGGTAAAAAATCTCCAGTCTTTTTCTGATCGCCGCTTCTGTATCATCATGACGCTGGATTAATTTGCTGCCGCAGTGGTCGCAAATGCCCTTCTTTTTCGGCGGCTGGGTGAAGAGATTAAAATCAGTTTTGCACTGGAGACAAACCCGGCGGCCGCTGAGCCGGCGCAAGGCTTCTTTTTCCCTGATCTTCAAAAAGAAAACTTTATCAAAACCGTATTTGAACTTCTTGGCCTGATGAAGATTGCGGGGAAAGCCTTCAATGACGTAATTTTTTCTGTCCCTAAGAATCTGGTGGACAAAATCCAGCGTCGGCTGGTCAGGCACTAACTGGCCTTTTTCCAAAAGTCGTTTTACTTCCTGGCCGAAACTAGTTTTCTGCCGGGCAATTTTCCGAAAAAGCTGGCCGGTGGAGAGGAAAAAAAACCCCAGCTCTTTGGCTAAAAGCTCGGCTTGAGTTGACTTGCCTGAACCCTGAGAACCGATCACTAAAATTTTCTTGGTCATTTACTCAAAAAGCCTTCATAATCTCTCATGATCAGTCTGGCTTCCAGTTGTTTAGCCGCTTCAAGCACCACGGAAACAACAATTAAAATACCGGTGCCGCCAAGCATCACTGTCGTCACGCCGGTCAAAGCACGGGCGATTGAAGGCAGGGTGGCGACCAGCCCTAAAAACAAAGCGCCGGCTAAAGTAATCCGCGTAATCGTGTAGTTCAGGTAGTCAGCCGTCGGCTTGCCTGGTCTGATCCCGGGAATAAACCCGCCGTATTTTTTGATTTCGCCAGCGATTTTCTCCGGGTTAAAAGTAATCGTCGTATAAAAATAGGTAAAACCAATCACTAAAAGAAAGTAAATTAAATTATAGACAGTGTTCCCGGGCGCAAAAACATTGGTCAAAAAGTCAGCCAACTTAATCAGGCTTTGATTTTGAACGCCATTCAGAAAATTGCCAATCATCGACGGAAAAAGTAAAAAAGAGGCGGCAAAAATTATCGGAATGACGCCGGCCTGATTGATTTTCAAAGGCAGATAAGTACTGCCGCCGCTGTACATTTTTCTTCCCCGAATCCGTTTAGCATACTGGACGTTTATTTTCCGAGTCGCTTCGTCAACAAAAATAATGCCGACAATTAAACCCACGGCCATCGCTATAAAAACCAAGGCATTGAAGAGCTGATCCGCGGTCATAATCGAGGCTGTTTGGACAAAAGAAACCGGGAAGCGGGCGACAATGCCGGCAAAAATCAAAAGCGAGATGCCGTTGCCGATGCCGTATTCGTCAATCAGTTCGCCAAACCACATCAACAGCATCGTTCCCGCTGTCATTGTCAAAAGCAGGGAAAAAAGCGGCCCGGCGGCTAAAGAGACAATAATTCCCTGGCTTCTTAATAAGCTGTACATACCGAAGCCCTGCAAAAAACTCAAGGGAATCGTTAATAATCTCATGTATTGATTTAGTTTTTCCCGGCCAGCTTCACCTTCTTTAGATAATTCTTCCAGTTTAGGAAAAACCATGGTCAGAAGCTGAAAAATAATCGAAGCGTTAATGTAAGGATTAAGGCCTAGGGCCATAATGGAAAAATTAATCAGCGTGCCGCCGGAAAAAATATTCAGCAAGGCCAAGAATTGATTTTGACTGAATAACTGGCGCAGAGAGGCTAAATCTACTCCTGGTAAAGGCACATAAGCAATAAAACGAAAAGCGGCAAAGATAAAAAAAGTGAAAATGACTCGCCGGCGCAAATCAGCAATCTTAAAAATATTGCTTAAAACGCTTATGAATCTGTTCATTTGACTACTTTACCGCCGGCTTTTTTGATTTTTTCCGCGGCCCCTTGCGAACAAACCAATTCAACTGTCAGTGCTTTTTTTAATTCACCACCGCCTAAAATTTTGACGCCGTTTTTTAAGCCCTCTTTTTTATTAATCAAGCCGTGCTTGATGAGCAGATCAAGATTAACTTTGGCTCCTTGAGAAAGCAGGTTTAAAAAATCAATGTTCAAAATCACTGGTCCGGGTCTCTTTTTAAACTTGCCTTTACCGCGCTGCATCGCCATCCGCTTGATAATATTGGTCTGGCCACCCTCAAACCAAGGTTTAATTTTAGACCGCGCTCTTTGGCCTTTAGTGCCCCGGCCGGCAGTATGGCCGCCTTTGCCCGAACCATACCCCCGACCTACTCGTTTCTTTTTCCTGGTGGTTGTTTTCGGTAATTTTTCCAATTTCATAATATTAAGTTTTTAAATTTTAGTTTTAAATTTTAAATTTTCCCAGTGCTTTGATAGTAGCATAAACGTTGTTAATTTTATTCCGGCTGCCCAGAACTTTGCCGACAATATTTTCCACGCCCGCCGCTTCGACTACGGTCCGCAACGTCCCACCGGCCATGATACCGGTTCCAGCCGGCGCCGGCTTCAGCAAGATTTTTGCCGCCCCGAACTTAACCATCACTCGGTGAGGAATGGTCCCTTTTCTTAAGGGCACTGTCAGCAGATGTTTTTTAGCATAATTGATTGATTTTTGAATAGCTGAACGCACATCCGGCGCTTTCCCTAAACCAGCGCCCACCCGGCCTTTTTTATCACCAACCACCACCAGCGCCGAAAAGCCGATCCGGTTACCGCCCTTGGTTTTTTTAGAAATCCGGCGAATATTAATCACTGTTTCCTCAAATTCTCTTTCCTCCATTAAAATGATAAACCTCCTTTCCGGGCCGCTTCTGCCAAGGCCTTGACTCGGCCGTGATATTTGTATTGGCGGCGGTCAAACCAAACTTCTTTAATCTTCTTTTTCAGGGCTTTCTTAGCCAGAATTTCGCCGACCATGCCTGCCCGCTCGGTTTTAGTTTTTTTCAGGACAGCTGGTTCTAGGTCTTGATCACTGGCCGCCACCAAAGTGTGGCCTTTTTGATCATCAATGATCTGCGCATAAAGATATTGATTGGATCGAAAAACAGCGATCCTGAGTCTTTTTTTATTCATATTGCCCTCCGCCGGCGCCGGCCTTAGCCGCTTTGCCTAGCTTTAATTTTATCACTTCGCCTTGATAACGAATTCCTTTGCCCTTATACGGCTCTGGTTTCTTGATTTTTCTGATGGTAGCCGCGGTGTTGCCCACCAGTTGTTTATCCACGCCGGAAACTTTAATTTCTTTCTCGGCTTTCACTTCGAATTTAATCCCGGCTGGCGGTTCAACCGCCGCCGAGTGGGAAAAACCAACATCAAGCATCAGTTTGTCATTGTCCTTTCTGGCTCGATAACCAGTACCATGAATCTCTAATGTTTTACTAAAACCCTGAGTCACGCCTTCAATCATGTTTGCGGTTAAATTGCGAAGAGTACCGTGCATCGCTTTAGCGATCTTGGTTTCTTTTTTTCTTTTAAACGAAATTTGATTGTCTTTAATTTCGACGCTGATTTCTCGGTGGATTTTTTGGCTTAATTTACCCAATGGTCCCTCCACTAATAACTGCTGGCCGTCTTTTTTCACGGTCACTTTTTCTGGTATAGTAATCGGCTGTCTACCTATTCTGGACATCATCGCTCCTTTCAGTCGCTCAAATTTAAAATTATAAATGACAAATTAAAAATTATCTTCTTCCTTTTAACTTGAGCATGCTAGCGCCCAAGATTTTTGATAACTCATCTGCTTCTTTTAATAATTCGTCGATTCCTTGTATTTTAATCTTGACACCGTCTCTTAACAAGCAAAGCCAGTACTTAGTTTCATTGGCTGATTTTAAACTATGGTTCATGAAATTCCTAAAATCTTTTTTACTAGAAGCGGCTTGCGCTTCAATAATATTAGCGCCAATACTGGTCGCGCTTCTTAATAATTGATTACCAATTGTCTTATAAATATATTTTTCCGGCAACTTTTCGAGAAACTTAATTATTTTAATAGAAAAATAATAAGCTCGATATTTAATGTTATAAGTTTTGAATTGCCCGCTTTGCGGGATTTCTGTGAAATGTAAATTGCAATTTTGCATTTTTAATTTTTAATTTTAAATTTATTATTACCAAATTTGGGCAATAATTTCTCCGCCCAATTTCTTTTTTCTCGCTTCTTGATCAGTCATGATGCCTTGGGATGTTGACACTAGGGTGATGCCGTAACCGGACAAGGTCCAAGGAACTTTTTGCCAGGTTTTATAAACCCGGCGGCCAGGCTTAGAAACGCGCTGGACGCTGGTTAAGGCCGGCTTGCCCGCCTGGTACTGTAATTCACAAATAATTGTTCTGTTCGCTTGGGTTTTGACATTTTTTAAATAATTT
Source organism: uncultured Gammaproteobacteria bacterium (assembly GCA_964612215.1). GTDB lineage: Bacteria > Patescibacteriota > Microgenomatia > CAZTEW01 > CAZTEW01 > CAZTEW01. Next base: position 16,512 of record CAZTEW010000004.1, on the reverse strand, counting down.
TCTTTCTTTAAAATCATGGCTATTTTTTCTTTGGTTTGAGAATAAGGCACCTCAACCGCCTCCCGGCGGGCGAGGGAGCCGTTTTTAATTCTGATTAATAAATCCGCGATTTGATCGGTTACCATGATGCTTTTTTCACTCCTGGAATTTCTCCTTCACGAGCCAAGCGCCGGAAACAAAGCCGGCAAAGGCCAAATTTTCTGAGATAGGCCCGCGGCCGGCCGCAAAGCCGGCACCGATGATGGGAACGACTTGGGTACTTTGGCTTTTTCTGATCTTTAATGATTTTGCTTTTCTTGGCCATCATCGCTCCTTTCAGTCGCTCAAATTCCAAATTACAAATGATAAATAAGCAAAGCTTGTTTTCTCGCAAGCTCGAAAATTACAAATTGATTTTGAATTGCCCGTTTTGCGGGATTTCTGCGAAATGTGCATGGCAATTTTTAATTTAAAATTTTAAATTTTTAATTTCCTAAATGGGGCTCCTTTTCCCTCGAGTAATTGTTTGGCTTTCCCATCGTCTTTGGTGTCGGTGACAATCGTCACTTCCAGACCATGGATTTTTTCCACCTTCGCCGCATCTATTTCGGGAAAAACAATCTGCTCCTCCAACCCTAAAGTATAATTCCCTTGACCGTCAAAGCCCCTGACCGAAATGCCCTGAAAGTCTTTGATTCGCGGCAAAACTGCCTGAAAAAGTTTTTTCAAAAAAGCCTCCATTCTTTGACCGCGCAAAGTCACCATCAAGCCGATAGGAACACCGGCTCGCAATTTAAAACCGGCGATCGCTTTCTTCGCCCGGCAAACCTTGGGCTTCTGGCCGGTAATCAAGGCCAAACCATCGCTGACTTTTCCTAAAATACCTTTGTCCTCCAGAGCCTCTTTTAAACTGACATTAACCACGATTTTGGTAATTTTCATTTCAAATACTCCTGGCATTTTTTACAAATTCTGTGCTTACTTCCTTTTTGATTAACACGGTAGCCAACCCGGGTGGGTTTTTTACATTTCGGACAGACAAGAACCACGTTCGCCACCGGCAGGGGTCGGGCAAAATCAAGTATTCCCCCAGGCTTGTCTTTTCCCTGCGCTTTCAGGTGGCGCTTGTAAATATTCAGACCCGGCACTAAAACCCTATCTTTCTTCGGATAAGCTTTTTCGATTTTACCCTGCCGGCCCTTGTCTTTACCTTTAATAATGATAATTTTATCGCCTTTTTTAAGTTTCATAAAACCTCGCTGGCCAAAGAGGCAATTTTGTTATAACCCAAGTCTTTTACCTCTCGGGCAATCGGTCCGAAAACCCTAGTTCCTCGAGGTTCTTTTTTCTCGATGTCTTTCAAAATCACTCCGGCATTATCGCTGAAACGAATATAAGAACCGTCCGGCCGACGCTTTTCCTTCTTGGTCCGGACAATAATCGCTTTCACTTTCTCGCCTTTAGCCGCGGTCGCTTCCGGAGTCGCCTCAATGACGCTGGCGCTGACGATTTCGCCGACCCGGCCAAATTTTCTTTTTGAACCGCCATGAATCAAAATCACCCTCAGGTGCTTGGCGCCGGTGTTATCCGCCACTTTCAGAATCGATCTTAATTGAATCATAGTTTTTTGATTACCTGCCAACGCTTCCGCTTGCTGACTGGCCGGCACTCCTGAATAATCACCCGATCGCCGGCTTTGACGCCAATTTGATCATCAACTAAATATTTTTTTGACCGCTTGATTCTTTTCTGATAAAGCGGGTGCTGCCAAAATCTCTCTCTTAAAACGACAGCGGTTTTCGCAGTTTTACTAATCAGGACTTTAGCGGTTAATTTTTTCATATTTTTTTAATAAATTTGGTTCTGAAAGGCAATTTATGGCTGGCTAATCTTAAAGATTCTTTGGCGATTTCTTCAGCCACGCCGCCAACTTCAAACAATATCCGGCCCGGCGTAATCACGGCCACATATTTGACAACATCGCCTTTGCCCGCACCCATACCCACGCCCGCGCTTTTGGCGGTTACCGGCTTGTCCGGAAAAACCCTAATCCAAACTTTGGCCTGCCGCTTGGTATGGTGGGTAATCGCCCGCCTCGACGCCTCAATTTGCTGAGCAGTCAACCAACCCCGATCCAGGGTCTTTAAGCCAAATTCGCCGAAAGCCAAGGTCGTCCCCCGACTAGCGTTACCTCTCATTTTGCCGCGAAACTGTTTGCGATACTTTTGTTTTTTAGGCTGTAAGCTCATTATCTTTTATGATTCTCCTTTATAAATCCAAACCTTAACGCCAATGTAACCGCTTTTGGTAAAGGCCGGCCTTTCGGCATAATCAATATCGGCCCGCAAAGTCTGCAAGGGCAGTTTTCCTTGAGTATATTTTTCCGTGCGGCCGATTTCGGCACCGGCGATTCGGCCGGAAAGTACTACTCTCACGCCCTCAGCACCAGCGGTCATCACTCTTTCCATCACTTTATTCACTACCCGGCGGTGAGGAATTCTTTTTTCTAGCTGGTAAATAATGTTTTCCAAAACTAACGGTGCGTTGAGATCAGGATTCTTTACCTCCTCTATTTCCAGCTCGATTTTTAAATCCTTGCTTAAACGCTTAACGATAATTTTTTTCAAAGCTTCTAAATTGGCGCCGCCGCGGCCAATCACCACGCCCGGCCGGGAAACATGAAGAATGATTTTAATGCTTTTGGGAAAGCGTTCAATGTCGGCTTTGAAAATGCCGGCTGGCCGCAATTTCTCGTTAAGGAACCGCCTCAGTTTAACGTCTTCCAGTAATAAATCTTGGTATTCTTTTTTATTATCGCTGAACCAGCGAGATTTCCAATTATAAATCTGGCCAAGTCTTAAGCTAAAAGGATGAACTTTTTGTCCCATGTTCCTTCACTCCGTTCAGTCAAATTTAAAATTAAAAATGAAAAATGAAAAATTTGAATTTTGATCTGTCATTTTGACTTTTGACTTGCCCGCTTTGCGGGATTTCTGCGAAATGTGACTTTTGACTTTAATATTATTTTCAAGTGGCTGGTTCTTTTCATAATCTGATGGGCCCGGCCGCGGCTGATCGGTTGCCATCTTTTCAGAGTCGGTCCTTCGCCTACTCGAATTTCCTTGAACTTTAGCTGCGTCTCGTCAAGGTTAAAATTATTCTTGGCATCGGCCAGTGCGGCTTTAATGGCCTTGCTGATCGGCTTCGCCGCCCGTTTATTAATAAATTTTAGCTTTCCCATGGCTGCCTGAGGTGAAAGCGAGCGAATCGCCTCCGCCACTAACCGCATCTTACGCGAACTGATTCTGATATGTTTAGCTTCTGTTTTAATATCCATCTTCATCACTATGTCTTTGTTAAAACCCGCTTGACGATTTTCCCGTGTCCTCGAAAAGTTCTGGTCGGACTGAATTCACCCAGGCGGTGACCCACCATTTCTTCGGTGACAAAAACTTCTTTGAAAATGCGGCCGTTGTGAACCAAAAAAGTACTGCCGACAAACTCCGGCGGTATTTGGCTGGCCCGAGCCCAGGTTTTAATTGGTTCGCCTTTCTTAACTTTCTTGATTTTCTTTAATAATTTAGCATCCACATAAGGACCTTTTTTTGAACTGCGGGCCATCTTTTACCTCCTTCTTTTAATAATATACTGACTACTGTATTTTTTCTTTTTCCTGGTTTTTTTACCGAGGGTTTTTTTGCCCCAAGGGCTTTTCGGACTAGGCATGCCAATGCCGGACTTACCTTCACCGCCGCCGTGAGGATGGCTGCCTGGATGCATCACCACGCCGCGCACTGTTGGCCTGATGCCCATATGTCTCTTCCGGCCAGCCTTTCCCAGTTTAACTGTTTTCCAAAGCGGCTTGCTTACCTGACCAATAGTAGCGAGACATTTTAAAGCAATCAGCCTCTGTTCAGCCGAAGGCAGTTTGATCGTCGCCATGCCTGATTCCTTAGCCAAAATCTGAGCTGAACTGCCAGCTGAACGGACAATCTGTCCGCCTTTCCCGGGCCGCAATTCAAGATTATGAATGGCTGTTCCCACCGGAATTTTCTCCAGCGCCAGCGTGTGTCCAGTTTTCAGCTCTGCTTTTTTGCCGCTCATCACCTGATCCCCGATTTTCAGTCCATCCGGTGCTAAGATGTACCGCTTTTCACCGTCAGGATAGACAATCAGAGCAATATTTGCGGTCCGATTAGGATCATATTCGATCGCGGCTACCCGGCCGGCTAGATCAAATTTATTCCGCTTCCAATCAATCTTGCGTAAAAAACGCTTTTGCCGGCCGCCCTGATGCCGCACGGCCACCCGACCGCGACTATCACGACCTGACTTTTTCGGTAAAATTCTACTTAGTTTTTTGTTTCTTGGCTGTTTCATGAGCTTCTCCAAAGCCTTCAATTTTCTGATCGGCTTTAAGCGTCACCAGCGCTTTTTTCCAGTCGCCTAGTTTAATTTTCTGGCGCCGTTTGCCCGCGGTTTTCGCTTTACCCTTCATCTTCATGATCCTCATTTTAACGACATTAACTTGATATTGTTCTTCCACGGCTTTTTTTATCTGGCCTTTGCGCATCAGGCGCGCCGCGCGGAAAGTGTAGGTATTCTGGCTCGTAGCCAGCATTGACTTTTCAGTGACCAGCGGCTTAATCTGCGTTTTCATTTTAAATAAACCTCTCTCATTTTTTTAAGGCTTTCTTTCATCAATAATAACCGGCCGCCATTTAAAACTCGGTAAGCATTGAGTTGTCCGGCCTGCAGTAAATCCAAATTAGCGATGTTTCTGGCCGCGCGCATCACGTTCTCTAATTTCTCTGGTAAAATAATAGAAGTTTTAAGTTTTAAGTTGTGGTTTTGAGTTTTGAGTTTTAAGTTTTGAGTTATTTTAATCATTTCTTTGGTTTTCGGTTTAACCTTGGCTAAACCGTCAACGACGACCACTTCTTTATTTTTTAGCTTGCTGGTTAAAGCGCTGAAAAGCGCCCGGCGGCGCATTTTTCTCGGCAGCTTTAAAGCGAAATTCTCCAGACCGGTCGGGCCATGAGCTTTGCCGCCGCCAACAAAAATGGGTGCGTACTTGTCTCCGTGACGCGCCCGGCCAGTGCCTTTTTGGCGGTAAATTTTGCGGGTTGAACCCCTGACTTCACCCCGGGTTTTTGCTTTTGCCCGCGCCCGCCTTTGGTTACCGAGATACACCCGGACTGCCTGAGCCACTAAAGATTCATTTATCTTCGCGTTGAAAATCTCCTCGGGCAATTCTGTTTGCCCGATTGACTTGCCGCTGGTATCATAAACTTTTGTTTTCGCCATTATCTTTTTCTGATTTTTAATTTACCTCTTTTCGCGCCTGGCACTGGACCATTAACAGCTAGCATTTTTGTTTTTTCGTCAAAACTAATCACTTTTAAACTCTTGATGGTTACTTTTTGATTGCCGGCCCGGCCCGGCATCTTTTTGCCTTTCCAAACCCGGCCCGGATCTGTTCCCTGGCCGATAGAGCCTATCGCTCTTTGCCGGTCTGACTGACCATGAGTCCGCGGCCCGCCTTTAAAACCCCAGCGCTTGATCACGCCGCTGAAGCCTTTGCCTTTGGCAATGCCGCTGACGACGATCGCCTCGCCGGGTTTTAAGCCCGGTTGATCAGTCGCCAGCTTGATTCTGGTCAAAGTCAGCCGTTTGCCTTTTTCATCAAACGCCTGGCTCATTTCTCCTTTTTCGCCTAAAATGACAGTTGTTTTCATTTTAACCAATAAAAAACCCCCAGGAGGGGGTTTCCGCCGCTCTCCATGATTAAACTTAGCCTTATTTAAGTTTCGTGGATACTTTCATTTCCACCGCCATATTTTAACACTCCGGAAAGCAATTTGCAAATTAAACTTACATCTTCACTTCAATGCCGACGCCGGCAAGGAGTATTTTAGGTCATACCGGAGGAAAAAGTAACTTTTAAGGATTTAAAGAAGAAGTTTCCAATAAAGCGAAAGAATTTTGATAAATCCCTTTGGCGTTTTTGATAAACTTTTTATCTGCAGAAACAAAAATAGCCTCCTTCTGTCTGGCTAGCGCCAAATAAATCCAGTGCCTTTCTTGCTTTTTGAATCGACAATTCTTGCAGATAGGCTTTCTTTCGCAAAACCGAATAAACTTCTATTCTTAAAAACGAAGGTTCAATAATTTTAATCTTGTGTTGCTTTAATCGTTGGAAAAAAGATGCCGCCTGATCAGAGTCTTTTTCGTAAGTTAACAGTTTAATGATAATACTAGCGTCAAGACACGCTTTCTGCCAGCCAGATTGGCTATTTTCCATACCTTCTCATTTTTCTTAACAAACCAACCGAATCAGAGGTTTTTTTCATTGAAGAGCGGAATTTTTCTAATTCAGCCAATAATTTTACTTCTGATCGTTGACCTGTCTTGATCAATTCTTCTTCATAAACAGGCATTAAATAAGCCATCGGAATCTGCCCTTTCTCAATAATAAAAGCTTGTTTTTCCAAAAAGCTTTTCTTTAATAAATTGAAAAAATCATTCCTGGCTCTGGTGGCACTAATTCTGGTTAACTGTAACATAATGTCCAAATACTACCATAAAACGACACTCATGTCAATCACTAGCTACATCTTCACTTCAATGCCGACGCCGGCCGGAAGTTCGAAAATCGTTCCCCGAAATGGTAATTTATTCTTCCAAAAAGTTTTCATTGACAGTGAAGACTTTTTATGATAAGATTTCTGTATGAATGAAAACATTGATTATCTACGATCTATTCTTCAGGAACAATGGCAGGAATTTTGGGCCATGGATTACGGAATAGAGCGCGAACAACTGCCAACGCTAAAAAAAATGTCCTCTAATCCTTACGCGGTTATTGTGTCTGGTTTTCGCAGGACAGGCAAAAGCACTTTAATGAGGCAATTAGCGCAAAATCTTGGAAAAGAGTCTTTCTATTATGTCAATTTTGAAGATGAACGCTTTTTGGATTTTACTCCCAAACAGTGGAATACTCTTTATCAAACGATGTTAGGAATGTATGGTGAAAGAAAAATATTTATTATTGACGAAGTGCAAAATATTCTCGGCTGGGAAAGGTTTGTGCGCCGGTTCGCGGATAATGGTTTTAAATTCTATCTTACGGGGTCAAACGCTCAGCTTTTAAGTCGAGAGTTGGGAACAAAATTAACAGGCCAATATTTATCGTTGGAGGTCTTCCCTTTTTCCTTTCGTGAATTTCTTGACTTTAAGGGGGTAGACAAGGTTAATTTTAAAAATCCCACAACCAAGGAAAGAGCGATAATGTTGAGCCACTTTGCCCATTATCTTCTTGCCGGAGGAATTCCTAACGCCTTAAAATATCCCGAAGCGCAATGGCATAAAACCCTTTACGATAATGTTCTCTATAAAGATGTGGCCGCGCGTTATAAAATAAACGAAACCAGGGCTTTGCAGGAAGCGGCTTTTTATTTAATAAGCAATATTTCTTCTTTAATTTCCTTTAACAAAATGAAGGAAAATCTTAAATTGGGAAGCGTGAATACCGTTAAAAACTATGTTAATTATTTAGAGGAAGCGTGGCTTTTATTTACCGTTAACGTCTATGATTTCTCCGTTAAACGCCAGCAGATCGCGGCCAAAAAAGTTTATTCTATTGATACCGGATTAACCAGATCCGTGGCTTTTTCTTTTTCCGAAAATCGTGGCAAATTATTGGAAAATCTTGTTTTTCTAAATTTACGCCGCCAGAGTAAGGAGATCTATTATTACAAAACGAAAACCGGCAAGGAAGTTGATTTTTATCTTCCCCGCGAAAGATTATTAATACAATCAACGCAAAGCATGACCGATCCTTTGGTAAACGCTAGAGAAACAGCGTCAATAGTAGAAGCCATGGAAGAAACAAAAATAAAACAGGGACTTATTTTAACCGAGGAAGAAGAAACATATGATCATAAAAAAATAAAAATAATGCCTATTTGGAAATGGCTTCTTTTAAGAAAAAGTTAAGGAAAATATCAGACACTTCCGAAGTGAACTGCTAGCGACACATTGGTCAATCTAACCTACATCTTAATCTCAATGCCGACGCCGGCGGGAAGTTCGAGGTGCATTAGAGAATCAATCGTCTTATTAGTCGGCTTTAGAATGTCAATTAACCGTTTATGGGTAAGAATTTCGTAATGCTCCCGGGCGTCTTTGTCAGTATGGGGGCTGGTAGTGACGCAGATTAATTTTCTTCTGGTCGGCAGAGGAATTGGGCCGACGATTTGAGCACCGCTAGCCAAAACCGTATCCAGTATCTTTTGACAGCAATCGTCAATAATCCGGTGGTCGTAAGATTTTAAATGGAGACGAATCTTTCCTCGAGGCATTTAGGCGCTAATTTTGGTAATTACGCCTGCGCCCACGGTTTTACCGCCTTCGCGGATGGCAAATCTAGTGCCTTCTTCAAGAGCTACTGGAGCAATTAGCTTGATACTCATTTTGGCGTTGTCGCCCGGCATCACCATTTCCACGTCCTTGGGCAATTTGACTTCGCCGGTAATATCTGCCGTGCCGACATAAAATTGGGGCCGGTAGCCAGAAAAGAACGGCGTGTGGCGGCCGCCCTCTTCTTTTTTGAGAATATAAACCTCGGCGTCAAATTCAGTGTGAGGCGTAATGCTGCCCGGCTTGGCTAAGGCCATGCCGCGCTCAACACCTTCTTTACCTAAGCCGCGCAAGAGAACGCCGACATTGTCGCCTGCCTGGCCCTCGTCAAGGGTTTTGCGGAACATTTCTACGCCGGTGACAATTGTCTTCCGCGTTTCTTTAATCCCGACAACTTCGATTTCTTCATTGATTTTGACTTTGCCTCTTTCCACCCGGCCGGTCGCCACTGTCCCGCGGCCTTTAATCGAGAAAACATCTTCCACTGGCATGTAAAAGGGTTTATCCAAGTCGCGCTTAGGCATCGGAATGTATTCGTCAACTTTTTCCATTAATTCCAGAATCGGCCCGCACCACTGGCAGTCTTTTTTGCCGCAGCCGCATTCCAGGGCTTTCAAAGCCGAGCCGCGGATAATCGGCGTTTTTTCACCCGGAAATTTATATTTATCCAGCAGTTCCCGCACTTCCACTTCCACTAAATCCAGCAGTTCCTTATCGTCAATGGCATCGACTTTATTCATGAAAACGACGATCGCCGGCACATTAACCTGACGGGCTAAAAGAATATGCTCTCGCGTCTGAGGCATCGGTCCGTCCGGAGCCGAAACCACCAGAATGGCGCCATCCATTTGGGCGGCGCCGGTAATCATGTTCTTAATATAATCAGAGTGGCCGGGACAATCAATGTGGGCATAATGGCGGTTTTTCGTCTCATATTCGATGTGGGAAATAGAAATCGTCAAGCCTCTTTCTTTTTCCTCCGGAGCGTTATCAATTTCCCCATAGTCATAAAATTTCTCGCTAAAACCGGCCGCTTTCAAAACCTTGGTGATCGCTGAAACTAAGGTGGTTTTACCGTGGTCAACGTGGCCGATAGTGCCGATATTGACGTGCGGTTTGGTCCGAGCGAATTTTTTCTTTGCTGTATCAGCCATAATCAATATATTTTAATACTTCTCTCCAGATTGTCAAGAGTCAGTTTTGATCTCACTACCGGTTTGCCTGGCTTTAATTTTTTCGGTGATATTCACCGGCACTTCTTCATAATGACTTGGTTCCAGATAAAAACTGGCCCGGCCCTGAGTCAGAGAGCGAACAATGGTCGCATAGCCGGAAATCTCTGCTAAAGGCACCATGGCCGTAATAATCTTGCTGGTCCCGCGGGTATCAGTGTCTAAAATCTGGGCCCGACGGCTGGAAAGGTCGCCAATGACTCCGCCCATGAAATCAGCCGGCGTGGTCACTTCCAGTTTCATAATCGGTTCCAGTAAAATTAAACCGGCTTCTTTAACCGCCTGCTGTAAGGCATAGCTGCCGGCGATTTTGAAAGCGATGTCTGAAGAATCGACTTCATGGTAAGTACCGTCATAAACCGCCACTTTCATGTCCACCAGCGGATAGCCTGCCAAAACGCCGTTGCTCATCGCCTCGACCACACCTTTCTCAATCGAAGGAATAAACTCCCGGGGAATGGCAGCGCCTTTGATTTCAGAGACAAATTCAAAGCCTTCACCCCTCGGTTGCGGTTCCACTCTCAAAAAACAATGGCCGTACTGACCCCGACCGCCTGATTGGCGAATGTATTTGCCTTCGGCGCTGGCCACCCTCTGAATTGTCTCTTTATAAGCTACCTGAGGCCTACCCACCTGAGCTGTAACCTTGAATTCCCGCTTCATCCGCTCGACTAAAATTTCCAAGTGAAGTTCGCCCATGCCGGCAATCAAGGTCTGGCCGGTTTCCGGATCGCTTTTAATTTGAAAAGTCGGGTCTTCTTCAGCCAGGCGGTGCAGAGAATATCCCAGTTTTTCCTGATCGGCCCGGGTTTGGGGCGTAATTGCCAAAGAAATCACTGGCTCGGGAAATTTAATTTGCTCCAGAATAATCGGCTGTTTCTCATCAGTTAAAGTGTCGCCGGTACTGGTTTCTTTTAAACCAACCATGGCGACAATCTCGCCGGCCAAAGCCTGATCAATTTCCTCCCGCTTATTGGCATGCATCAGCAGCAGCCGGCCGATTCTTTCTTTCTTTCTCTTAGTCGTATTGTAAAGAAAGCTTTTGGAGTTCAGTTTGCCGGAATAAACCCGGACATAAACCAAGCGGCCGACGTGCGGATCTACCTGGACTTTAAAAGCCAAGCCGCTGAAGGCGGCCTCTATTTTATTTTCTCTTTTTTCCTCTTGGCCGGTTTCCGGGTTGAGGCCGCTGACCGCCGGTAAGTCTAAAGGCGAGGGCAAATAAGCCACCACCGCATCCAATAACGGCTGGACGCCTTTATTCCTCAGAGAGGCACCGGGAAAGACCGGCACGGCGCCAGCTTTGATCACCGCCCGCCGCAAACCCTCTTTTAGTTCCTGGACAGAAATTTCCTGATTATCAAGATATTTTTCTAAAAGCACCTCGTCGGCTTCACAGATCTGCTCCACCAGCTTCTCTCTCTCTTTAGCCGCCAGTTCTTTCATCTCCGCCGGAATCTCGGCTTCTTTGGGTTTGTCGCCCATTTTGTCAGTCTCTTCCCAGATCAGCGCCTTCTGTTCCAGTAGAAGCACCACGCCGCGGAAATCTTTTTCCTTGCCGATCGGCAAAGCCATTTTTAAGGGCATTATTCCCAAGCGGTCAATCATCGTCTGGAGGGTGCGTTCAAAATTAGCGCCCAGTTTGTCCATCTTATTAATGAAGCAAATCCGGGGCACGTGGTAGCGGTCGGCCTGACGCCAGACAGTTTCTGACTGACTTTGAACGCCTTCCTCGGCATCAAAAACCACCACGCCGCCGTCCAGAACCCGCAGCGACCGCTCCACTTCAGCCGTAAAATCAACATGGCCGGGCGTATCAATAATGTTAATTCTGTGGTCTTGCCAGAAAGTAGTCGTCGTCGCCGACTGAATGGTAATCCCCCGCTCCCGCTCCTGGTCCATCCAGTCCATCTGGGTCGTGCCTTCATCAATGTCGCCGATTTTATAGCTTTTGCCAGTGTAATAGAGAATCCGCTCGGTAGTCGTGGTCTTGCCGGCATCAATATGGGCAATAATGCCGATGTTGCGGATTTTCTCCATCGCTACGATGCGCTTGCTCTGGTAATCAGTTTTATCAGCCATCTTAAATTATTCTACCTCATTCTCCCTAAAGAAAAAAAACTCGCCACGCTGAAGGTGGCATTTTATTCTACCAGAACTTTTCTCTTGAAGCAAATTTATCCTTTATTTTATTTTTATGGGATAGTTGTGGTTCTTTATCCGGAAGTTATCCACAAAATGGGAAAAACTAGTCTTTGGATATGAGAAAAGAGCAGTGTCCTATAAGTCTTTCGTAAGGTTTATATGAGCGCAGCGATTATAGATATTTCTTGTTGCTGTTATGTTCTTCCAAAGTCCGGCCGTAGTGCATCTGGCCCTGCTGATCAGAAAGATAAAACCAATAGTCGCTCGCCTCTGGGTAAACCACGGCTTTAATGCTGGCTAGGCCAGGATTGCAGATGGATCCGGGCGGCAGACCACGATCAAGATAGGTATTATACGCTGATTTAATTTGCCGGTCAGCCGCGCTGACCTGCGGCCACCAATCAAAATCAGACCAGTCATTAATTTCGATTCGGCAAATCAAGTCGTTGGCCAAAGCGTATTGCACCGTCGCATCCACCTGAAGCGGCCAGTCATTTCGCCAGCGCTTAATCAGAATACCGGCTACCAGCGGCCGGTCTTGATCGTGTTTCACCTCCCTTTCCAGTAAAGAAGCCAAAATAATCACTTGTTTCAGGGTTAAGCCGCTTTTCTCGATGTCCAGCTGCAAAGGCTTAATTTTATTGTTGAAGTTGCTTTTGAGGATGTCAATCACCGCGTTGGCGCTGGCGTCCCGAGGAATCAGATAAGTATCCGGAAAAAGATAGCCCTCTTCTGGCTGAAACTCGTTGGCTGGCAGCTGCAGTTTGGCAGCAATTTCCTCGCTGCGCCAGCCTTCAATCACAGTTACCCATTGATCCAGGGTACCATGAGTCAAGGCCTGGCTGATTTCCCAGGCAGTCATGGCTTGACTCAGCCGGAAATCGCCGGCCTGAATTTTACCCACTAAACCCTGCCGGTAAAGAATAAGATTAAAAGCTAAAGAGCTGCGGATAAAGCCTTCTTGCTTCAGGCGGTTAACAATCAAGTCGGTCGGTTCGCCTCGGAGAATGACAAAAATTGCCGTCTCTCCGCCAGCTGGCGGAGAGGACACCGGCCTGGTTGCCCCATAAAACCAAAGACCGCCAACGCTAGCAAGTAATAATAGAATCAGAAAACTATAGAACAACCGGGTTTTAAACTTCTTCAAAGAGGGCGCGACGATATCTTTTCGTCTTTTGATTGTAAATAAAAATCCGGCCGCATTTACAAATCACTTTCTCGGCACCATCCTGACGGCCTTCTTTTTCACCTTTGCTGAGCTTCATGCCGCAGCCGACACAGTTCCCCTGTGAAAGCAGCCAAGCTTGAATCGGCGCAATGATTTTCTTAAACACTCTGCCTTATTTTAAAAAATTTTAACCCTTTTGTCAACTCTTTCTTCGCCTTTGCCAATCTCGTTGGCGCTGAAGAATAAATGACAAATAAGGCTCTGCCTAGCTTGACCCGATCGCCTTTATTTTTCTTCAGATAAATACCGGCTCGATGATCCTGAGGTGTTCCCAAAACCCGGCAAAGATAGCTGATGTTCGCATTGACTACTTCCTGAATAACGCCTGACCGCTGGCTTCTGACCACCGCTTTAAACCGGCCCGGCTGCAAGTCCTCGCTGTCAATTTGCGGCTTGCCGCCTTGGCTGGCAATGATCTCCTGCATTTTCCGCCAAGCCTGACCATTAACTAAGATCTCCTGCGCCAGGTTTTCTTTTAGGCCGCACAGCTTCAGGAGAAGGCTGGCCAGCTTCAAAGAGCGTTTTTCCATGACCAGAGAGCGGTTTGGCTTTTGCTGTAAAACCCGCAAACATTCTCTCATTTCCAAAAGCGGACCAATCCCAGGCGCGATCGGCCAATCCAGATGGATTTTATCAATCGCGATTTTGATGTTAAACCTCTTGGCCATATAAAGAAATTTACTTTCCAGTAAATCAGCGTCTTTTTTCTTTTTCACTTTAGCCTGATGGCCGTAAGGAATGTCAATCAGCAAATGAGTGGCGCCGGCAGCCACTTTTTTGGCCATCACCGAAGCCACCACTTTATCATACGACTCAAACGAAAGCACCCGGCCGACTTCAATAAATTCATTATCCGCCGGCGCCAGATGAATCGTCCCGCCCCAGACCAAGCAAGCGCCGGTTTTCTCCACGATTTCCCTGATTTGCCGCGCCGAAAAAGAAACTTTGGTTAATGTTTCCATCACGTCCGCCGTGCCGGCCGGGCTGGTAATGCCCCGGCTGGAAGTTTTCGGCATTCTTAAGCCGGCGGCGGCAATAATCGGCACAATCACCGGCGTGGTTCGGTAGCCGGGAACGCCGCCGACTGAATGTTTATCGGCAACAATGCCGCTGAATTTCAACTGCTCGCCGGTTTTCACCATCGCTTTGGTCAAATAATAAAGCTCTTGGTTGGTGAAGTTCTTGGTGAAGCTGGCGGCGGCAAAATAAGTAGTAATCACCTCGCCCATGTCGCCGTGAACAATCTGATCAATAATATGGTAATACTCTTGATAATTAAGTTTCTTGCCGATTAGTTTTTTCCTGATTGCTTCCAGAGCAATTTGTTTCGGATCGGTCATGTCTGCTCCGGCCATTTCTCGAGACTGCTTTTTAGTTCCGGATGGTTCTGGCTGTAATTAGTTAAACTTTGACCGCTGACCGCGGCTTCAACCGCCTGCATCACCGCCCGGCTGCCGCTGACAGCTCCCTGAGGGTGACCATGAATGCCGCCGCCGAAAGCAAAAACAGTCTCTCGACCCAGAATTTTAATTAACTGGGGAATTAAGGCCGGATAAAGACCGCCGGAAGCAATCGGCAGCACCGGCTTTAAGCCGTACCAATCGGCTCGCAGAAATTGATTGATTTTTAACACTGATTCTCTGTCAGCCTCCATCTTGCCGATCACTGTACCGGTATGAAGCTGATCCACGCCAGCCAAACGGCTCAACTTAGCCAAGACAATCATCGCGATACCATGTTTTCGGTTTCTCGTCAAGGCGGCATGCATCGCTCGATGACCGTGAATGATCAAGTCCGGGAAGCGCTGGCGTAAAGACTGCAGGCCGCTGAAGCCGACGGTCAAAATGTCAACCATGACGCATTGGCTCTGAAAATCTTGGGCACTCTGAGCCCGGCGAATCATTAGTTCATAAGGCGCGGTAATATTAAAAGCATAAATTTTGGGAGTTTTTAATTGACGGATGGCTTTCATCATCAAGGCTAAGCGCTGGTCAAACGGATTAAAATCCGGGCTGGTTAAGTTTTCATCATCTTTCACTAAATCCAGGCCGGCTTGAAAAAGTTCGCCAGCCAAGACAACATGTTCTTCTGCGGTTAAACCTTCTTTGGGCTTAATGATTGATCCTAAAATCGGCCGGTCTTTAATCTTTAAATAATGCCGAACGCCGGCTAAGCCGAAGCTTGGTCCGGAAAAGCTCCGGACATATTTTTCCGGCAACTCTAAGTCCTCGAGATAAAGATGATTAATCGCCTTCATGCCGAAAATATTGCCAGCCACTGAAGAAAGCAGCTGGGGAATATTACCGGGTTCAAAAAGAGCCAAAGGATAAGCAATTTTGATTATTTTTGAACGCTGGTCAAGTTCAAAAACCTTCGCCCCCAGACGTTGAAAGCGTTCTTCGGTTTGCTGATTGATCTCTGTCCAGGTGCCGATGGAAGATTCAGCCGCGACTTGCTCAGCCGCGGCCTCGGTCGCCGGCTCCACCCGGAAAGTAGCGATAATATGCAGCCCTGGCTTAGGCGCCGCTCCCAGACGTAAATAAGAGAATTGACCGCTTGTCCGCGGACTGGTCCGCCAGCTGGCGAATTGCTCGGTCCTCGGCAATTTTTTGATCACCCAGGGGTAGTTTTTAGCTACTTTTTTAGCTACTTGCTGCGGCTTAATCAAGCCGAACTCGGTCACATAGCTGTTAATCTTATCTGCCGGTACCGGATCAAAAGCCGGATTAATGATGCGCAGACTCTGCGGCGGGTTTTGCCAAATTTCTCCGGGATCGCGCTCTTCAATTTTGATTTCGGCGGCTGTTTTTGCCTGATGATCAAATTTTAAAAGACTGGCGGCGATATACAAAGGAATTTTTGCCTCTTCAGCGGCCAGGCTGATGCTAAAACTGCCGATTTTATTGACGCAACTAGCGTCGGCGCTGATGGCATCAGCGCCGAGCAAGACTAAATCAATATCGGTTTTGTCAAAATGAGAAAGGATGTAGGCGGCGGCTGAATCCACCATCATCGTCGTTTCGATACCAAGCTTAGTCAGCTCTTTAGCGGTAATCCGGCCCTGCAGTTTCGGTTCGGTTTCGGTTAAATAAACGCTAAAATTTATCTGGTTTTGTTTGGCTGCCTTTAAAATCCCGACAACGGTCGCAGAATGGCAGTGGGTAAAAATTTTCATTTGCGGCTTAATCAAGCCGGCTCCCTGTCTGATAATTTCGCTCTCGATATCCTCCAGTCTTGCTAGCATCAAATTAACGGCTTTTTCCGGATTTACTCCCTTCTTGATTTGCCAAAGAACATAAGCCAGACAATTTCTCACCAGCGGCTCTGTTGGCCGAGCCGTCCCTAATTTCTGGGCTGCTTTTTGCAAATTTTGGAAGCTTTGGTTTTTTCCCAGTTGCCCCAGCGCCTGAAGACTGGCCCGGGCAACCGCGGTTGCTCCTTGAATTTTTAAACTTTTAATCTCTTTAATCTTTTCCTCGACCACGCCCATAAACTCATTCTAGCACA
>CAZTEW010000003.1:55227-58624 GCA_964612215.1 uncultured Gammaproteobacteria bacterium | reverse complement strand
TATTTTAATTTCTCCCGATCTAAAGAAGAGTGTGATTGTGGTAGAATAAAAACATGTTAAGCGTTGGTATCGTGGGATTGCCTAATGTGGGGAAGTCAACGCTGTTTAATACGCTTTTGAAACGGCAGATGGCTTTGGTGGCGGATTATCCCTTTACTACCATCGAGCCGAATGTGGGGATTGTTGAGGTGCCGGATGATGATTTGATTGTCTTGGTGGACCTGATTAATCCCCAAAAAGTAGTCCCAGCCACCGTGCAGTTTATTGATATCGCCGGTCTGGTTAAAGACGCCCATAAGGGCGAAGGCCTAGGGAACCAGTTTTTGGCCAAAATCCGGGAGGTGGACGCGATTGTTCACCTGCTGCGGGCTTTTGAAAACCCGCAGGCGGCTCATTATTACCAAACGATTGATTCCCAGCGCGATAAGGAAATTGTGGACATTGAGTTGGAGTTGGCTGGGATAAAAAAGCCAACGCTTTACCTAATGAATGTTTCCGGAGAAACTAAGGAAAAGACTGGGGTAGGGGAGATGTTGGCGATCAACGCCAAAACCGGCGCCGGTGTCGACCAATTAATTCAAGTGGCTTATCGTCTTTTGAATCTGATTACTTTTTATACAATTAAAGGTGGACAAGAAGTCACGGCCCGAGCCATCCGGCGCGGCAGCACTGCCTTAGAAGCAGCCGGGAAAGTGCATACGGACATGGCTCAAGGATTTATTAAGGCCGAAGTCATCGGCTGGCAGGAGCTGGTGGAAATTGGCTCTTGGCAAAGGGCCAGAAAGAGTGGTAAAATAAGACTTGAAGGCCGTGATTATCAAGTCAAAGACGGCGAGGTAATGGAAATTAAATTTAATTAAGATGTCATTTTACGAATTGGTTTGCGTTTTCCCAGCCAGCCTTAAAACCAAAAAGAAGCTTGTTCAGCAAATCGAATCTTGGTTCAAGGAAATCCAGGCGCAGGTCAAAGAAAAAAAAGAATGGGGTAAGCGCCGTCTGGCTTATCCCATCAAGAAGCACCAAGAGGGAGCGTATTTCTTCTGGCTTTTGTCAGCCGAACCGAAAAAAATTGTGGAGCTGAACACCAAAATCAGATTGGAAAACGAGATTATCAGGCATTTATTGACGAAGAAGGGTTTACCTTGAGCGAAGTCGAAAGGAGGTGGATAAAAAATGGCGAATCGTTCTTTAAACAAAGTTCTGTTGATTGGTAATTTGACTCGCGATCCGGAGTTGCGTTATACCCCGTCCGGGGTGGCAGTTTGCACTTTTGGCTTGGCGACCAACCGCAGCTGGAAAGACGCGGACGGCAACGTCCAGGAGGCAACTGAATTCCATCGGATTGTCGCCTGGGGCAAGTTGGCTGAACTTTGCAGTCAGTGGCTTTTCAAAGGCCGGAAAGCTTTTGTTGAGGGCCGTTTGCAGACCAGGGATTGGACCGGCCAGGACGGCCAGAAGCGGACGACGACGGAAATTGTGATTGATTCCATGCTGATTTTGGATGGCCGGAGACAGGAAGAAAGGGAAAAGGCTGTGGGTGTTCAGCCAAAAGAAGCGGCTGAACCAACTGAAGAAGTCAAAGCTAAAGAACCAGTCAAGGCTAAAGAACCAGTCAAGGCTAAAGAACCAGTCAAGGCTAAAGAAGAGGTTAAATCAGAAGACATTCCCTTTTAAAAGATAAGATGGCAAAATTAAGTTCCTGTTTTTTTTGTCAAAATAAAACAGATCCTGATTATAAAGAAGCTGAGGCGCTCAAGCAATTTGTCAGCAATCGGGGGAAAATTCTCGGCCGGACCAAAACTGACATTTGCCGCCGCCATCAGAAGCGGTTGGCGATTGCCATCAAGCGGGCCAGACATTTAGCCTTGCTGCCTTTTATCAGTCAAGTAAAATGAGTTCTGTTCAGGTCAAAGCCAAGGCAGTGATTGGCACCAAAGATAAAGTCACCGCTGAATTAATGATTTTAGCTAGCGGTGCCTGCTTTCGCGACTTAGCGCTAGATGCCAAAGGAAAAATTCTGGTTTGCACCGGCAAACTGGACAAAGCGGTTTTGGAAAAAGCGCTGGCTTTAGGGGTTAGCGGCATCATTGCCAGCGAGGTTGACGAAGAAGAAATGACCAAATTGCAAAGAGATTTAAAAAGCAACTGGTCGCCGGCTGTCTT
Organism: uncultured Gammaproteobacteria bacterium; assembly: GCA_964612215.1. GTDB lineage: Bacteria > Patescibacteriota > Microgenomatia > CAZTEW01 > CAZTEW01 > CAZTEW01. The sequence continues at coordinate 56,461 of CAZTEW010000003.1, read as the reverse complement.
TGCTTTGCTTTTGACCGGAGAGAGAATTAAGGCTTCGCTGGCAGGCAAAACAGCGACGATTGACGTTAAGAACAAGATGCTAGTAGTCAGTGAATAGGTAACAGTCAAAGATGAATTTAAAACAGATCAGGAAAGCAATCATTATTCTGATTTTTCTTCTTTTGGGAGTGGCGGCCGGCTGGCAGCTGCACCGCCAGTTCGGCGACCGCCGCGGCCGGCCGCTGGCGCCAGGCGAGAAAGCTGATTTAACTTTATTTTGGGAGGTTTGGAGCCGACTGGAAGAGAATTTTCTGGATCAAGACAAACTGGTTCCGGAGGCAATGGTGGATGGAGCCATTAAAGGCCTGGTTGACAGCCTCGGCGATCCTTACACGGTTTTCCTGAGAGAACAGGAAAATCAGCGCTCCAAAGAGGATTTAAATGGCAGCTTTGAAGGTATCGGCATCCAGCTGGGTTATAAAGATAAACGCCTGGCGGTGATGGCGCCGCTGGAAGGCATGCCCGCCGAAGAGGCAGGCGTGAAAGCCGGCGATTTGATTTTGCGGATCAAAGACGAAAAGAAAAACATTGATCAGGAAACCATTGATCTTTCTTTGCCTGAGGCGGTGAATCTCATCCGCGGTCCGGGGGGACAGGCAGTGATTTTAACTTTGCTTTCTGAAGGGGAAGAAAAAGCCCATGAAGTGAAGATTGTCCGCGAGACGATTTTGGTACCCAGCGTGGAGCTGGAATTTGTGGCCGCCGGCGAGGTGGCTCATTTAAAATTAATGCGTTTCGGTGACCGGACCGAGGAAGAATGGCGCCAGGCAGTGGACAAGATTCAATCCCGAACCAGCTGGTTAAAGGGTGTGGTCCTTGATCTCCGCAACAACCCCGGCGGCTATTTGGAGGGTTCGATTTTTATCGCTTCAGAATTTGTGAAAAACGGCCTGATTGTCAAGCAGGAAGGCAAAGGCGAAACGCAAGCCTACAACGTCAATCGCCGCGGCCGGCTGACGGAAATTCCCTTGGTGGTACTGGTGAATCAAGGGACAGCTTCGGCCTCGGAGATTTTAGCCGGCAGCCTGCGCGACCATCAACGAGCTCAGATTGTGGGTGAGCAGACTTTCGGCAAAGGCACCATTCAAGAGGCTCAAGACCTGCCGGGCGGTGCCGGTTTGCACGTCACCACTGCCCGCTGGCTGCTGCCGTCCGGCAACTGGATCGGCGAAGAAGGTTTGACGCCGGATGCAGT
>CAZTEW010000003.1:0-55127 GCA_964612215.1 uncultured Gammaproteobacteria bacterium | reverse complement strand
GGCGGCGCGGTTTCAGACCGGCTTTGGGGATATAAAATTTTGGACCGTTGGTGGCCGCGGTCAAGGGGGCAGGCCGTAGTTGAGCAGAGAGTTCTTCATGAAGAATCAGTCGTGATTGATGTCGTCAACCAGGTAGGGCCGTCAGTGGTGACTGTCGGTATCAAGAAAACTCAGAGGGTGTTTGGCTTTTTTCAGCAGCCCGAGATTAAAGAAGAAAAAATCGAACAGGATATCGGCACTGGTTTTATTGTCAGCGCTGACGGTTTGGTAGTCACCAACAAGCACGTGGCCAGTGACACCGAGGCAGAATACAAGGTGATTACTCAGGATGACAAGGAATTTCCGGTGGAAAAAATTTACCGGGATCCGGTTAATGACTTGGCGATTTTGAAAATCAACCCGGCGATAGACTCAGAACTGAAACCGGCGGTTCTCGGCGATTCCAGCCAGCTCAAGGTCGGCCAGTTCGTGATTGCCATCGGCACCGCCCTAGGCGAATTCCGTCAGACAGTGACCACCGGCGTGATTTCCGGCCTGGGCCGGGGGATTGAGGCCGGTGATCCGTTCGGCGGTTATGTGGAGCGATTAGATAATGTGATTCAGACTGATGCCGCCATTAATCCGGGCAATTCCGGCGGACCGCTGTTGAACTCCAGCGGTCAGGTGATTGGCGTCAACGTGGCGGTTTCCCAGGCCGGTGAAAACATCGGCTTTGCCATTCCCATTAATGTCATTAAAGAGTCGCTGGATAATTTTAATGCTACAGGTCAATTCAACCGGCCATTTTTGGGTGTCCGCTATAAAATGATTGGCCGGGATCTAGCTTTGCTCAACGAAGTGCCGGAAGGAGCTTATATTGTTGAAGTAGTTGGGGGCAGTGCCGCGGAGAAAGCCGGCTTAAAAGCAGGCGACATTATTACTAAAATGGATGGCCAGGTCTTAAAAGAAGATAATGGCGGTTTAGCAGCGATTATCAGCCGGAAAAAAATCAACGAGACAGTAAAGCTAGAGATTTGGCGCGACGGCGAAACGAAGCAACTAGAAGCGAAGCTGGAGGAAGAATAGGGGAAATTAACCTTTTTTATTCCAGAAAACTCGGAAAACTCAGAGAACCGGAAAGTCAGAAAACCAGCAAGTCAGAATATCAGAATATCAGAATTTCTGATTATCTGATTATCTGATTTTCTGAAACACCGATCATCCGAGTCGCTCTGAGTTTTCTGAAAATTAATTAGGAATTTGATTCTTGAATCTTTTTGATCATTTTTCCCAGGTTTCCTTCCATAATATCTTCCAACCGAAACTTTTTCCCGAGGCGATGGTCAGTCACTCGATTCTTGGAATAATTGTAAGTCCGGATTTTTTCGGCCCGCATGCCCTGACCGACAGCCTCGCGCCGAGTTTCGGCTAGTTGAGATTGATGTTTTTGCTCTTTAGTCTGTTGTAGTTGATTTTTTAATGAGACCAGCGCGCTGGTGCGATTTTGTTCCTGGGTTCGATGAGCTTGACAGGTGACAATGGTATTGGTAGGTTTATGCCGCAGACGGACCGCGGTGGAAACTTTCTGGACATTCTGGCCGCCCTGGGTGGAAGAGCGGAAAAATTGCCATTCCAAATCTTGGGGGTTGATTTGAATTTCTTGAACAGTTGAGTCGGGTAAGACTGCCACGGTGGCCGTGGAAGTATGAATCCGGCCGTGTTTTTCCGTCACCGGCACTCGTTGAACCCGGTGGACGCCAGCCTCGTATTTTAATTTTTCCCAGACATCACTGCCTCTGATTCTTAAGCGGTTTTCTGCGATTACTTTTACTTCCCAGCCTTGTTTTTGACTGAATTTCAAATACAGCCGCAGCAAATCTGCTGCCCAAATTTTAGCTTCATCACCGCCGGCCGCGGACCTAATTTCTAAAATGACACTGGTCATTTTCCTAGCATTTCCCTGAGGGTCTCTGGTCTTTCTTCCTGTTTCTTCTGGCGACTTTTTGTTTTAACTTTTTCCCGGCGGACCGCTGCGGTTTTTCTTTTGGCCATAAAACGCTCCACTCTGCCCATGGTGTCGATATATCTCATTTCGCCGGTATAAAAAGGATGGCAGTGGCTGCAAACCTCAACCTGGAGTTCTGGCTGGGTTGAGCCGACGGTAAGGCTGTGGCCGCAGGCGCAAGTGACTTTGGCCTGAGGATGCCACTGGGGATGAATACCTTTTTTCATAATAGTGGTATTTTATCATATTTTGAGAGTTTTCGGTAGTTACTCCTCGGAGGTGTTGAGGCAGCGACCTCGACTCCTGCGAGGTGTGACGGCAAGAGTAGAGGAAAGGTTCTTTAATTCAAGCGTTTTCTGCTTGCCGGTTTTCAAGTTCTTGAGAGTGACAGTTTTATTTTTCACCTCTTCCGGCCCGAGAATAATCACATAAGGAATTTCTTTCCGGTCCGCATATTTTAGCTGTTTGTCCAGCTTGGCCGCTGGATCAGGATAGAGTTCGGCGTTCAGGCCGTCAGCGCGCAGTTTGGCGGCCAGCTTAATTGAGTCTGCCAGCAGTTCAGTTGAGAAAACCGTTACCAAAACTTGGGTTTTGGTTGACGGCATTTTCGGCCAAAGGTTTTGTTCGCGGATAAGATCGCAAATCCGGTCCAGGCCAATGGTGGTTCCAGTAGCCGGAATATCAGGGCCGTCCAATTGAGATACTAGTTGGTCATAGCGGCCGCCGCCGGCAATCGAGCCGATCCGCCAGTCGGCGGACAAGTTTTTCGGCTTCTCCACATAGGCTTCAAAAATAGGGCCAGTGTAATAATCAAGACCCCGGGCGAGCGTGGGATCAAACTTCCAGAAGCGCTCAGGAATTTTAAGAGCCTTCAGAGCGTCAAAAACCTGCTGAAGATTGCTGTCTGGCTTAGCCTGTTTGATTAATTGAAGGATTTTTTCTCCAATCCGGTCGCTGGTTTTGGCGCTAATTTCTTGCCGAACCTTTTGTCCACCGATTTTGTCAAGTTTATCAATCATTCTAATGACAGCCAAAGCCTTATTTTGAGGGATACCGGCTCTTTTGATTAAATCAAAAAGCACCTGGCGACTGTTGATTCTGATGGTGAATTCTTTAAAGCCCAGTTTTTTCAGGCTTTGGTAAATAACAGCCACAATCTCGGCATCAGCCAGAGGAGAAGGGGAGCCGAAAATATCAATATCGCATTGGGTGAATTCTCGGTAGCGGCTTTTTTGGGGTTTTTCCGCCCGCCAAACAGGCTGGATTTGATAGCGTTTAAAGGGGAGGGGAATCTGATTTCGATATTGAGCCAAAACCCGGGAAACCGGTACGGTTAGGTCATAGCGCAGGCCGACGCGCCGACCGCCTTTATCTTCAAAAGCATAAACCAGCCGGTCCGCTTCCGCGCCGTATTTTCCCAGCAAAGTTTCTGCGTATTCCAAGGCCGGCGTTTCTAGCGGCTCAAAACCATAAGCTTCAAACACCTTTTTCAGGGTATCAATTACTTTCTGCCTCACCCTCATTTCCTCCGGCAAAAAATCCCGAAAACCTTTTAATGTTTGCGGGGTAATTTTCTTCATTTTTGTTTTAGTCATGTTAATTTGACATAAGGTTCAAGATCTTCTTTTTTCAATAATGTTCGGATATCAGAAAATCTAATTAAGGCAAAACTGGGTTTGTGAGAAAAGCCAATGTATTCAACTGTTTTGCCTAATTGGCGAACTTTCTTAATAGCCGGTAGAAGATCAGTATCAGAACTAATAAGGATAGCTGTGTCCCAAAGATCTTCATAGGCGCCGATTAAAAGATCAATGGCGATTTGAACATCGACGCCTTTTTCGTGATAGTCGCCATCTGATTTGAGAATATATCCCAAAGAAATGTCAATGCGATTTTTTCTTAAAATACTGATTAGTTTTCTTTGATTGCGGTAAAGACTGAAACTTTTGGGATTATTTTTCTCTGTCCGAATAGCGCCTACATAATAACAACTTTTTACTAACCTTTTTCCTTCGCTAAGATACTTAATGAAGCCGGTAAAATCAAACTGCAGTAAATTCTTGAAAGAAAGCGGTTTTTCCTTGAGGCGCTTATAAAAATTACTGCCGTCAATAATGATAAAGATACGTTTTTTCATAAAAAACACCCGTGAGCGGAAAACCGGTCACGGGGGATGTTAGTAAATTTAATTATAACAGCCGATAGCTGGTTGTCAATAGTCAAAAAATCCCGGAAGCCTTTCAGCGTCTGCGGTGTGATTTTAGTCATCTTTTTTAATCTTCTTTTCAGTAAAATGAATGCCGTATTCCACGATTTGACTTTCTTCGTATTCTTGGGCAAGGTCAATTGCTTGTTCCAGGTTTTTAGCTTTACCAATCTTTTCCAAGACTACTTCCGTATCAGCATCTCGCATCGTTACTGCGAAGCTATTTCGATCGATAAGAATAAAATTATTAGCTGACATAAATCTATAATATCATTTTGGTCGCCAGCTGGCAATTTTAGCGGCAATAAGCGCCGCCCCGTTCTTTAGTCCACTATACTTGGTTAATCCGTCCTCCCAAAACATTGCCCGGTTCAATTATTCTTATTTCATCTTTTTTTCCACCATTTGTCAAGTATCATGTTAACATAGTAATATAGTGGTATAAGAATAGCAGAAAGATTTTGTTTGTCAAGAGGGAGTTTTGAGGCGTTCAAGAATCAGCTTGTAGCCACCAGTGCCATGGTGCAGCCAATGAGCGACGCGAGAAACAGTTGTTGTTGAAGCTTTGGTTTTTTTAGCGACTTCAAAGTAGGTGAGACCTTGATTTAATAATCTGGCGATTTGCCAGCGCTGACTAAAGTCATCTAATTCTTTAATAGTCAAAAGGTCACGGAAGAAATAGCTGGCTTCTTGGCTATTTTTTAGGCTTAAAACTGCTTCAAAAAGTCGGCGATGATTTTGATTAGGATAGGACATGATGTTTATGATTGGTAGATTTGCAAACCCTTGATGTTTTGGAAGTCTTTTTTGTTTCTGGTTAATAAATAAGCTTTTTCAAGAATAGCCGTGGCCGCGATTTGGGCATCGGCAAATTGAACCACCCTTTGATTATCTCTCATAATTTCTCCAGCCATTTCAGCAACTTCAGGATCAATATTAATGATTCTGAAGATATTTAAAATCTGTTTTATTTGCTGTTTTTCTTTTGTTTTTTTATTGCTTTGGCCAGCAAATAATTCTTGGATAGTCGCTGCGGAAATTAATGGATAGGTGTTTTTATCTTCTGTAATTTTTTCTAGAATAGTTTTATCCTTCTTTTTCTTTCGAAGGAAGTCAATCATAATATCAGTATCAATGAGAATTTTTATCTTTACCACGCGTTTCTCATTTTCTTAGCGGCCTTAATCTCAAGTTTTCTTTGTTTTTCTAGTCTTTTTTTGATTTTGGGCCAATCGTCTGCCCACATACCCCTAGCCTCTTTCAAGGCCTTTAAGAGCTTCTTTCTTCTTTCTTCGCTCCAAACATCTTCTTTGGCGACTCTTTTAATGGGCGTGAAGATAATCTCGCCATTATCGCTTCTGACATTAAGGGGCGTCTTTTTTTCCAAAGCAATGCTGTTCCTAATTTTCTTAGGAATAGTTACTTGCCACTTATCAGTGGGAATGACGATTTGGTTAACAGGCATCAGTTGAGGCATCTTTGTCCTTTTGTAATAATTTCTTACTTTCTTACATTATAAAGGATTTCGGGGTTTTGTCAACCCGATTAAATCTCGCAGAGATTTGCGCGGGTCAAAGGTCATTCTTCGGCTGGAGCAGGGGAGATGGGAGCGGCGAGGAGGTGGAGGCGAGTGATCGTGAAAGCTTCTTCTTCGGTGGTGCCGATGGCGATCAGCCGGTCGCCGGGCTGGATGGTAGTTAAATCTTCTGTGCCGGTGATGACTGCTTTTTTATCAATTGTCAAAAGCCAAATCTGATTTTCTTTAATGGTTTTCACGCTTAACGTTCTTTTTTTAGTGTCAATTTCTTGAACCTCAGCATAAATTGCCCTGCGTTCGGGCCTAGCCTTGACAGCAGCGTTAACAATCACCCGGCTGGCTTCCAAAACCTCTTTTTCGCCTAAGTAGCCCATGGCAATCGTGAAATCGCCAATCGCCAGATCAGTGAATTTAATGGTTTTTTTAGTGTCGCCGGTATCGCGGACAATGGCCGCTTCGGTGCTGACCGCCGCCTGCTTGATGCCGTCTTTGGTTTCCAGAATTAAAGTCGTGTCGGCAATATTTTTCAGGGTGCCGATAAAAGCGCGGCGGCTGGCTTCGGTTTGCTTAGACTTGACTTTTTCCCGGACCGCCTCAATAAACTGCTGGGTTTTTTCTTCGTCAGAAACAATTGTCGGCGTCGCTGATGGCGTGGATTCTTGAGCAAATGCTAAATGACCAATGCTAAATGATAAATGAATGATTAATGCCAAATGACCAATGACTAATAAATTTTGAATTTTTAATTTCAATTTTAAATTTTGCATTTTAAATTTTGAATTTAAATCTCCGCGGTTGAATAAACTAAACTGACGCTTTGGCTGGCCTCGGCGCCGCTCTCCAGGTCAAAAGCGTAAACCATAATTTGGTTGGCGCCAGCGACCAATTCGACTTCGGTTTGAAAATCACCCTTTTCGTCAGCTTCAATAATCTGCTCTTTGTTTTCGGTAAAAATGGTGATCACGGCCTTGGGTTTAGTTTTGCCTGACAAAGAAACTTTTTCTTGATCGCTGATGCTGTCGTCAAGCGGCGAGTTAATTGCCAGGGAAATGGCGTTGGCCAATGGCGTCGGGCTAGATTCTGGAGAAGTTGTCTTTTGCGGGACGATTGGCTGGACGGCGCGGCGGGCAGAGATTATGCCCCAGGTGATGATTAAACCCAAGCCGAAGCCGGTGATAATCGCCCAAAGAAGCTCCTTTTTCATCGCAGCTAATGTTATAGCAGAACCAGAGCGTCTTGTCAACCAAAAAAAATCTGTTAGACTAAGGTAATGATTATTTCTTATCTGGGGCATGCCTGCTTTCGCTTAAAAGGCAAAAACGCCACGGTGGTGACTGACCCTTATGATCAAGCGGTTTTTGGCAAAATGATGGGCAAAATAGCGGCTGATATTGTCACCATCTCCCATGATCATCATGATCACAATTATCTGGGGCGGATCATTAATCACCCCTTTGTTATTCGAGGCCCGGGCGAATATGAAATCAAGGCGGTAGAGATTAGCGGCATTCCGGCTTTTCATGATAGTAAAAATGGCCGGGAAAGGGGTCGGAATACGATTTATCTTTATCGTTTTGATGAATTAAAACTCTGTCATTTAGGCGACTTAGGCACCAAGCTAGACGACAAGCAACTGGAGGCTCTGGACGGCGTTGATGTTCTCATGGTGCCGGTGGGCGGGAATTATACCTTAGGCCCCCGGGAAGCGCTGGAGGTGGTGGAGCAGCTGGAGCCGAGCATTGTCATTCCGATGCATTTCGGCACTCGGGATTTAAGCTGGGAACTGGAGCCGGTGCAGCAATTTCTGGCGCAGATTGACCGGAAAGATTTGGAGCCGATTGAGAAATTAACTTTGACTTTGGCGACTTTGCCGGAAGAAAGAGAGATCGTGTGGCTCAAAAAGTGAGAGTGCCGCCCCATTCCGAAGAAGCGGAGACATCAATTCTCGGCAGCCTGCTGATTGATAAAGATGCGATTCTCAATGTGGTTGAATTTTTGCGGCCGGAGCATTTTTATGATGAGGCTCACGCCAAGATTTATCAGGCCATCCTCAGTCTTTATGAAGAGCGCCAGCCAGTTGACATCGTCACTCTCAAGGAAAGACTGAAAAAACAAAAAGCTTTGAAAACTGCTGGCGGCGCTGTTTACCTGACTTCGCTGGTCAATGAGGTGCCGACCTCAGCTCATGCGGTTCATTACGGTCAGATTGTCAAAGCTCTTTATCTTAAGCGCCAGCTGATTAATACTGGCTCGCAATTAGTGGAAATGGCTTTTGATGAGGGTCTGGAAGGGGCGGAGGCTTTAGATAAAGCCGAGAGGTCAATTTTCTCTCTTTCTCAGAAACATATTCCCCGAGCCTTTGTGGCGATCAAAGACGCGCTGGCCGAATCTTTTGACCGCCTGGATGAACTGCAGAAAATGAAGGGCGGTTTGCGCGGCGTGCCGACAGGCTTTCGATCTCTGGACGACGCCTTGGCCGGCCTGCAAAGGTCAAACCTGATTATTTTGGCGGCCCGGCCGGCTTTGGGCAAAACCAGCCTGGCCTTGAATATTGCCCAACATGTGGCTGTCAAGGAAAAAACAACCGTCGGCTTTTTCTCGCTGGAAATGAGCCGAGAGGAATTAGTGGACCGGCTGTTGGTGGCTCAGGCGGACATTGACGCCTGGAAATTAAAGACAGCCCGCTTGGACGAAGGTGATTTCAGCAAACTTTCGGAAGCGATGGGCGATTTGGCGGAGGCTAAGCTTTTCATTGATGACACGCCGGCCCTTTCGGTTCTGGAGATGCGGACCAAAGCCCGGCGCTTGCAGGTGGAGGCGGATTTGCAATTAATTGTCGTTGATTATATCCAGTTAATCCGGGGCCGGGGATTGGATAATCGGGTGCAGGAAGTTTCGGAGATTTCCCAGGGCTTGAAAAATCTGTCCCGGGAATTGAAAGTGCCGGTGCTGGCTATTTCCCAGCTTTCCCGGGCGGTGACTCGGCGGGGGAGCAGCGTGCCCCAGCTGGCGGATTTAAGAGAGAGCGGCGCCCTGGAGCAGGATGCGGACGTGGTGATGTTTTTGTATCGGGAAAACGAGGAAGAACTGGGGAACATCACTTTAAGCATTGCCAAGCACCGCAACGGGCCTCTCAAGAAAATCAGCCTCTTTTTCCGCGGCGACCGGATTAAGTTCTACGAAGGCGAATGGCAGCGGGAGAAGTAAGAGAAAGAACCGATGTGCCAGTATAAGTCCACTTCGGAAGTGGCCGGTTGGCCTTGCGAATTTTTAATGCCCTCATTGGACAGATCCTTCCGATCTCTTTCTGTGCTGGGGGTGGGAGTTGAACCCACATGAGCTTTGAGGCTCATACGATTTTGAGTCGTACGCGTCTGCCAGTTCCGCCACTCCAGCTAAACAATTTTAGTCTAGCATTTTTCCGCTTGTTTGGCAACCTGTTTTAGGGTAAAATGAGGCCATGATCAGTATCACTGATTTGCGCAAGGGAAGTGCTTTTGAACTGGATGGCCAGCCCTGGCTGGTGGTGCAATACAAACATAAGGTCTTGGGCCGGAAAAAAGCCCACGTCAAACTGACGGTCCGGAATTTAAAGACTGGCCGGACAGGGGAGAGGACTTTTCTCTCAGACAAGAAGGTGATTCCGGTTGACTTGGAAAAAAGAAACCTCATTTTCAAATACTTTGACGGCCGGGAGTATCATTTCCAGCTGCCGGCCAGCGCCGAAGAATTTGAAATTAGCGCTGATATTTTAGGTTCAGAGGGAAATTTTTTGAAAAAAGACCAGTCAGTCAAAGTGCTTTTTTGGAGCGAGCAACCGCTTTCGCTTGAGCTGCCGGCCAGCGTTAACTTAATGGTCAAAGAAACTTCGCCGGGGATTAGGGGCGATACCACCACCAATGTTTACAAGCCGGCCAGGCTGGAAAACGGCTCGCAGGTGAAAATACCCCTTTTCGTTAATAGCGGTGATATAATCAAGATTGATACCCGCAGCGGGACATATATTGAGAGAATTTCTCATTAACTTAAAATGTATTTTTCAGGAATTTTTACGGCGCTGGGATTTTTATTAGCCAGTTTTGTCATTTGGCGGAAAGCGAAAGACGAAGCCTTTGAAGAGGAAAAGGTTTTTGACGCTCTTATTTTGACCGTGGTTTGCGGTTTAATCGGCGGCCGGCTGGAATTCGCCTTAAGGCATTGGTCGGAGTTTGGTTTTGATCTGGTGAAATTTCTTTGGCTGACGCGCTATGCCGGCTTGGGCTTTAACACTGCTTTGCTGGCAGGCAGTCTGGGCTTATGGTGGCTGGTGAAATCAGGCCGAATCAGGCCTGCCGGCGGCGCCGGACAGACAAGCTTTTGGTCGGTGGCAGACTTGGCTGTTTTTGGCTTAGTTTTGGGACAGGCAGTGGCGAAAACCGGCGCTTTTATTGACAGCCAAAATTGGCTGAAATTAGCCGAGGTCATTTGGCTGCTGCTGCTGCTTTTCAGCCTGAAGCATTGGGAGCGGCGCTATCGGCTTTTCGAATGGTATCGGGGCAAAAAAAAACAGGCGCCGCCCGGTTTTCTTTTTCTAGCATATCTGTTTTTCTATTTTCTGGGTCAATTGCTACTTGCAATTTTCCAGAGAGATTCTTTATACTTAGATATCTTGATGATTTTGGCGTCATTGACTGTTCTTTACCTTTGTTCAGGCAGGGAATGGCGCCAAGATTTAGCTCAAATCAGGTTCAAAAAATGAAGAAAAAAATCACTATCAGATTTCCGGCTCAAGTTTTGCGGCCAGTTTGGCACTACCTGAAAAGGGAAGAAAAAAAACTGGTTAAGAGAAAAAAAGAGCTGAAGAAAGAGGATCCTTTTAGCCAGCCGGAGCGGGCGAATGATAATGCGGCGCCCGATCAGGAGGCGGCCGAGCAGTTTGGTCACGCCCGAGTGAGTGCCTTGGTTAATGAAATTAATAAAAACCTGATTCGCGTCCGCAAAAGCTTGACCAGGATCAAAATTGGCAAATACGGCCTTTGCCGGGTCTGCAAAAAAATGATTAATACCGAGCGCTTGGCGGCTGATCCGACTGCCGAACGTTGTCTGGAATGCGAGAAGAAGCTGAGTGCCAAATCCTAAGATTATCTTCAGCGACAAAAGTTTTCTTGTTTTAGATAAACCGGCCGGCCTGGTCGTTAATCAATCAGAAACAGTGCGGGCCGAAACTCTTCAAGATTGGCTGGAAAAAAAAATTCCCGGATCGTCCTACCTGGAACGATCCGGGATCGTCCATCGATTGGATAAGGAAACTTCGGGGTTGCTGGTAGTGGCGAAGACCAAAGATGCCTTTGTTAATCTGCAAAAGCAGTTTAAAGAGCGCGCGGTCAAGAAAAAATATTTAGCCTTGGTTCATGGCCGCCTCGAGCCTAGTCAAGGAACTGTGGTTTTGCCGATTAGCCGCACTCAGAAAAACCGCGAGAAATTCGGCGTCCGGGTTGACGGACGGCCGGCCAAAAGCCAATACCGGGTGCTTCAGGCCAGCGACCGCTTTTCTTTTCTGGAGGTGGAAATTTTCACCGGCCGGACCCATCAAATCCGGGTTCATCTGGCCTTTTTAGGCTATCCGCTGGTCGCTGATTTAAAATATGGCGGCAAACGAGGCCAGCGCGATCGGGATTTTTGCCCGCGCCTGTTTCTGCACGCTGCCGAGTTGGGTTTTCGCCACCCGGAAACCGGAGAATGGCAGCAGTTTAAATCTAGCTTGCCTTTTGACTTGAAAAAAGTTATCCTGAATTTATGCGGAAAAAATTCTTCTCAATTTTCTTCCTGAGTGCTTTAGCAGTTTTCTTTGGTTATCAACAGGTTCGCGCTTCTCTTTGGGATGGAAAATCACATCTGAATTTAGTTTTAATCAGCAGCGCTGCTGAGGCGAAGAACGCGTTCGTGATTTCTCTGGAGCCGGAAAAAAGCTTAAACATTCTGGTTCTGCCTGACAATCTTTATCTGGAAGTGCCATCTGGCTACGGCCAATATCAACTGGGGTCAATTTATCCGCTGGGCGAGCTGGAAGGCCAGGCTGGGGAGTTAATGAAAGCAACGATTCAGCAGTCTTTAGCCATTCCGGTCGAAGCTTATCTGAAACTGTCCCAGAACTGTTTTGGTCAGGAACCGGCCGGGTGTTGTCTGGCGGCGCTTAAGGGTCGGGGAGAAACCGATCTTAGCCGTTGGGATTTATTCCGGCTTTGGCTGAAAATAAAAGAGCTCAGACAGGATGAGATTAACCGCGTTAATCTCACAGAAACCGCAACCCTGAAAGAGCTTGAATTACCTGACGGAACAGTGGTTTTGGAAACAGAAATTACCCAAATTGACAGCCTGGTAAAAAAGTTTTTCTCTGACCGCCGCGTGCGCGAAGAAGCGTTGAAAATTGAAATTCTGAATGCGACCAAATATGGTGGGGTCGCTAACGAAGTGGCCAGACTATTAAACAACATCGGCGGGGCAGTGATCAGCGTCGCTAACAGCGAAAATCAAATTCAAAAGTCAAAATTAAAAATTCAAAATGAAGGTATGAAGAATTTATATACAGTGAAGAAAATAGAAAAAATACTGGGAATCGAGGCAGAAGCAGGGGAGATGGCTGATTCTCGCGCCGACCTGGTGATTATCCTTGGCGTAGACTACTACCAACGCTGGCACCAATAGCTATGCTATAATGTAATTTTAGGTAATTATGAATTTTTAATTTTTAATTTTTAGTTTGTAATTTGTAATGTCTGGACATTCGCACTGGGCAACGATTAAAAGAAAAAAAGAGACTGAAGACCAGAAACGGGGCAAGACTTTCAGCCGGCTTTCCCGGGAGATTACTCTGGCGGCCAAGACCGGTGCTGATCCGGAAAGCAATGCCAAATTGCGGTTGGCAATTGAACGGGCGAGAACGGCCAATATGCCCGGGAGCAACATCGAGAAAGCCATTAAAAAATCTGCCAACTGGCGGAGTGCAGGTAAAGGTGGCGGCCTGGAGGAAGTGGTTTACGAAGGGTTTGGACCGAACAGCATCGCTGTCATTATTGAGGCTTTGACTGACAACCGGCAGAGGACCACGGCGGAAATCCGCAAGATTTTAGAAAGAAAAGGCGGTTCTTTGGCCGGCCCCGGCGCCGTCGTCCATCAGTTTCAGCGGCTGGGGCTGTTGGCAGTGAAAAAAACTGCTGATGTCCAGGCAACGATTTTGAAGATTATGGATTTGGCGAACGTGGCTGATATTGAGGAAGCTGATGATGCCATCGAAGTCTATGCTCAGCCTTGCAACTTGGAAACAGTCAAGCAGGCGCTAGGGAAAATCGGCCTGGAAATTAAAAGCTTTTCTTTGATCTGGCAGCCGCGGACGCCGCAGCTGATCAAAAAGGGAAGTGCGGCCGAGCAGATTTTAACCCTGATGAATGAGCTGGAAGAACAGGATGACGTTCAGGCCACCAGCGCCGCTTTCGAGATTCATGACTAAAAGAAGAAAATTCATCATTACTTCTTTGTTGCTAGCCTTGGGATTAATCGGTGTTCAATTAACCCAAATTGAATTTCGTTATCAAGCCATTGGTGGTTTGGCAGTGGCGGCTTACCTGTTGGTCAGCTGGTCACTGCGGAAAGATATTGCCGGTATTGAATGGCTGACCGTGCCAGTTTTGCCGATGTTTTATACTGCCGGCGTGGGCCTTTTCTATTTTCTTCTACCAGAAAGATGGTTGAGCCGGCTGATTGTGGCGGTGATTTATTCTTTTGGCTTTTATGCTTTGCTTTTGACTGAGAATATTTATGCGATTGCGGCGCTGCGCAGTATCCAGCTTTTGCGGGCGGCGCAAACAGTCGGCTTTTTGCTGATCCTGGTGACGTCTTTTTTCCTTTTTGACACTATTCTCTCGCTGCGTTTGCCTTTTTGGCTCAATTTCATTTTGGTTTTTATAGTCGCTTTGCCGCTTTTCTTTCAGGCTCTTTGGTCGGTTAATCTGGAAGAAAAATTCAGCTGGCCGATTTTATTTTCCAGCTTGATTTTAAGCCTGGTTTCCGCCGAGACAGCCCTTTTTCTGTCTTTCTGGCCAGTAACAGTGGTCGCTGGTTCTCTTTTTCTGACGACGGTGGTTTATGTAGTTTTGGGCCTGGCTCAGGAGAGGCTGAAAGAGCGCCTTTTCGAGAAAACCTTGAAAGAATATCTTTGGGTCGGACTGGCGGTCTTCAGCGTTACTTTTTTAATCACTCGCTGGGGATAAAGACAATTCAAAATTTAAAATTAAAAATTTAAAATTGTGAGCGCCGATCGCCAGGAGAAGGGGAGAGGAAGCCACAAACGACCCATAATATCAGGTAAGTAATGAGTCCTATAGTCTAAGCGAATAGTTTTCACGACTGCTAATTGGCTGATATAATTTGATATATTATTGTGGATAAATCCGCCCGCCATTTGGCGGACGGGGAGGAGGGTCCGTCCAGAGGATCGTCCAAAGGACGATGATCCTTTGGATCACGATCAGCCAGAGGCTGCCAATTTTTAATTTCCCAACCTCTTCGCTTCTCTGGAATTTTTAATGGCTGTCTTTTTGGCTTCAACGGCTTTACCTCTTGACAAAAATAGGGGAGGTTGTTAAGCTATGTTTAACTGAGTGTAAGGGTTATTATACGCAGTTATATTAAGGAGAAAAATGACACTTCCCCATTTAGATGAGTACTTGCTCCATCTTAAGACTAATAATTATTCAGAAAAAACAATTTATAACTACGAGCGAGACCTTAAGGTTTTTGAAAAATTTCTCGAAAACTCCCCTTTTTCTTTTGCTAAGTTAACTAAAAGAGACATTGCTCAATACAAAGCCTATTTAACATCTAGGGATCGGAGAACGGCTCAAAATGATGCTGCTGATAAGAAACTAGGCAGTTATAGCTTAAATAGAATGCTTTCCTCTTTAAGGTCTTATTTATCTTTTCTTTTGGAAATGGATTATGGAGCGCCGGTTGCTCCAGAAGCTGTAAAATTAATTAAAACCGAGAAGAAGCATCCTCAGGTAGCCGAGCTTGAAGATTTAGTGAGGCTCATCAAAGAGCCGTCGGTTTTAGAATCTGATCGCAAAATCGCTTTGCGCAATCAAGCGATGTTGGAGATTTTATTTTCTACCGGTATGAGAATTAGCGAGCTTTGTTCTTTAAACAGAAATCAAATTGATGGGACTGGCCGCATTTTTGTGATGGGTAAGGGGAAAAAAGAACGATTTGTTTATCTAACGCCCCGGGCTCAGCAGCATCTTGAACGCTACTTACTTACTCGAGAAGATAATTTTCCGGCTCTTTTTATTCCTTACAGCGGTCCAAATGTTAATAAAAAAGATAAGCGGATTTCTACTAATTATCTTCAAGCAAAAATTAAATTCTACCGGGAAAAATTAAAAATTAATGTTCCCACTTCAGCTCATTCGCTTCGTCACGGATTTGCTACCTATTTGGCCGAAAAAGGTGCCAACCCAGCCGCGATTCAAATTCTCTTAGGTCATGAATCGCTTTCAACAACTACCCGCTATGTCCATCCGTCTGATAAATATGCGGAAAAAAGCCACCGTCGATTTCACCCTTTATCAAAACCAAACTAACATCCTCCTTGTGGGAGAAGGAATACTGCTGGTTTATTTTCAGGGCTTTCTAGGGCCATTAGGGCCGTTCGGCCGGTTCAGCTTTTCCGCCTATTCTCCTTGGTTTTTAGGATTTTTTTTAGCGCGCTGGCATCTCGCCGGCTTTTTTTAATTAGCAAGAAAAAATCTCCTAAAATCCCCAGCCGGAAAACTTGAGCAAAATGTCGCACAATCTTGACACTTCGACAAGCTCAGTGTAAACTGGATATTAATCATGAATCAACTGGAAAGATTAGCAGAAGAATTTTTAGAATTTTTGCAAATTGAAAAAGGCGCCGCGGCCTTAACCATCCGCAATTATCGGCAATATTTAGCGCGATTTTTAAATTACCTCTCCCCTACTCCGCCGGCTGGACGGATTGATACGGCGAAAAAAATCGATTTGCCGCTCATTAAAAAATACCGCGTTTATTTAGCTAACTTCACTGACGAGAAAGGTTTGACTCTCAGTCGAGCCACCCAGTCTTATTATTTAATCGGTTTGCGAGCCTTTTTGCGGTGGTTGAATAAAAACGACTATAGGACATTAGCGCCGGAGAAGATTGATTTGCCCAAAGCCGAGGGTCAATCTTTGAAATTTTTAACCCGTGAGCAGATGGAAAGACTGCTGGCGGCGCCCAAAATTTCTTCGATTGTCGGCTTGCGCGACAAGGCGATTTTAGAGGTTTTATTTTCTACCGGTCTGCGGGTGGCCGAGCTGGTGAAATTAAATCGCGACCAAGTGAACTTACAGAGCCGCGAGTTCGGCGTCATCGGCAAGGGCCGGCGGCCGCGGGTAGTTTTTCTTTCACACCGGGCGGGTCAATGGCTGACCAGATATTTAGAAAACAGAAAAGATGATGATCGTTCTCTTTTTATTCGCTATCGCGGTAGCGGCAAAGAGCAACGACTGACCTGCCGTTCGGTGCAAAGAATAGTGCGGCAATACAGCCGGCGCTGCCGTTTGCCAATGGAAATTACGCCTCATGTCCTGCGGCATTCCTATGCGACTGATCTTTTAATGGCCGGCGCCGATATTCGGTCGGTTCAGGAAATGCTCGGTCACAAAAATATTGCCACCACTCAAATTTATACCCATGTGACCGATAAACACCTTCGCCAAATCCACCAGAAATACCACCGCGAGTAGCTTTGCACCTCCGAGTTAGCTTTTGTTAGTGTAATCAACAAAAGTTTCGGCATCCATTAATTCTATTCCTCTGGCTATTCTAACTGCCTCTCCAAAACTACCCAAGGGGTCAGAAAGAATCCATGGTTTGACCGTAAGCCGAACGGCCTCAATTCCGCCACGAGCAGGAACTGCCCACGCTCGACACCTCCAATTCCGGGCTAAGAACGGTAAAATATCCTCCTCTTCTCTCAATAACTTAACCATTTCAGCTGTAATCGAAGGCTTTTTTTGGATTAGTGGCAAAGGCGGCAGGAGTCGTGATTCATCGGCATATAGGTTTGGGCCTACGGCGACACCCTGGTCTTCAGCAATTATTTTATTGTAAAGACGCAAGGTTTCATGCACAGAAAATAATCCAGCGGGGAGAATGTCGTGGCCTCCAGTTCTTAATTGAGCTACTTTTCTTTCTGCCATTTTAGTTTTTTAATATTTGTTTTAATTTTACCAAACTTAATACATTTGTCAAGCTATAGGTCTGCGGGACACTTTCTGCGGGCCACTTCCGAAGTGGACTTATACCGGCACATCGGTATTTTTCTACTTCTCCAAACAGGCCAGAGCGGCGACCGAGTCGGCTTTTTGGGAAAAACGCATCATGATCACGCCCTGAGTGTCGCGACCCATGGCGGGAATATTGCGGAGAGGCAGTTTAATCATCTGGCCTTTTTTGGAAGTCAGCGCCAAGCTGTTGACTTTTTGGTCAACCAAGCGGCTGGCAATGACTTTGCCATTTTTGCTGGTCAGATTAGCGACTTTTACGCCCTGGCCGCCTCTTTTCTGCAAGGGATGTTCGGAAATCGGCGTTCTTTTGCCGTAACCCTTTTCCATGACCGTAACCAGGTGGCGGAAAAATTTCCTTCTTTTGTCCTGGGGCTTTGCTGATTCAGAGGTAAAGGTTTCCATGACGACCACATAGTCGTTTTTCTGGAGGCGAATGCCTTTGACGCCGATGGTGTCGCGGCCGGTCGGCCGGACATCTTCTTCGCGAAAGCGGATTGATTTACCAAAGTGGGTGACCAGCAAAACGTGTTCTTGGCCGCGAGTGGGTTTAACCCAGCAAAGTTCATCACCTCTGGCCAGTTTAATGGCAATCAGGCCGGAAGAGCGGATATTTTGATAATTTTCGATCTTGGTTTTTTTGACCATGCCTTTTTTGGTGGCCATAAAAAGATATTTCATGGCGACATTATCCAGCCGCAGGGCAATCATCGCCTGGATTTTTTCATCCTGTTCAATATCAATTAAATTAATGACCGCCTGGCCCTTGGCGGTTCTTTCGGCTTCAGGCAGTTCATAAACTTTAAGCTGGAAAACCCGGCCTTTATTGGTGAAAAAAAGAATGCTGTCATGGGTATTGGCGCTCAAAAGAAAGCCGACTTCATCCATTTCTTTAGTTTTCATGCCGATCACCCCTTTGCCGCCGCGGCGCTGGGAGCGATAAGTATCCGGCCGGAGGCGCTTGACATAACCGCCCTTAGTTAAAGTAACCATGCAGGCTTCAGCAGGCATCAGGGCTTCTTCGGAAAACTGACCCAGTGGTTTTTTAAAAACCTTGGTGCGGCGTTCATCGCCGTATTTTTCGATCAGCTCCTGGCATTCTTTTTTAATGACCGCCAGAATTTTCTTCGGGTCGGTTAAGAGGCTGATCAGGTATTCAATCAGTTTGTTCAACTCCTGATATTCATTTTCGATTTTTTCTCTTTCCAAGCGAGCCAGCTGGCGGAGCCGCATCTCGAGGATGGCGTTTGCCTGAATTTCCGTCAGGCTGAATTTCTTCATCAGGCGCTCGCGGGCAACATCAGCGTTTTGGGCTCTTTTGATGGTGGTGATGACCGCATCAAGGTGCTGCAGGGCAATCATTAGGCCTTCCAGAATATGAATCCGGTGTTTAGCTTGTTGCAGCTCAAATTCAGTGCGCCGACTGACTATCAGTTGGCGATGGCGGATGAATTCCCGCAGAGCGGTTTTTAAAGTAATCGTTTGCGGCACATTGTCAATCAAGGCGACCATGTTGACTGGATAAACAATCTGCATGGCGGTAAATTTAAAAAGCCGGTTCAGCACGGTTTTTGGCTTGGCAATCCGCTTCAGCTCAATGACAATCTGCATGCCTCGCTGATCTGATTCGTCGCGGATAGCGCTAATGCCGCTAATTTTTTTCTTTTTGACCAAATCGGCGATGTGGACAATGAGCGTGGCTTTATTCACTTGATAAGGCAGTTCTTCAACAATAATCGAAAACTTACCGCCCTTTCCTTCTTCGATTCGGGCCTTAGCCCGGATGGGAATTCGGCCTTTGCCGGTGGCATAAGCTTCAGCGATCCCCCGAGCGTCGTAAATTTGGCCGCCAGTGGGAAAGTCAGGGCCTTGAATATGTTGGAGTAAATCATCAAGGGTTATTTGAGAATCGAATTCGCCAATTTTCACCTCGCTGGTTTTATCAATCAGGGTAATTAAAGCGTTGACGACTTCTTTAAGATTATGAGGCGGAATTTTGGTAGCCATGCCGACAGCAATGCCCTCACAGCCGGCTAAAAGCAGATTGGGTAGTTTGGCTGGCAGAAAAGTTGGTTCTTGTAGACTGGCGTCAAAATTATCAATGAAATTAACTGTTTCTTTATCAATGTCCGCTAAAATCTCCTGACTGATTTTCGCCGGCCGCGCTTCGGTGTTGTGGCTGATAAATCCATTAGAGATAAATGAGTGACAAGGACTCTCTACTTTTAGAGAATAAACATTTTTTCTTCCCGAGGGAGAAACCTTAACGATTTTGTCAAAAAGATATTTTCTTTTAATGAGCGTTTCTAGAAGGACTTTATCTTCAGTGGTCAATATCTTTTTAAGCTTTGGCCAATATTTTTTAAGCTTTGCATATCGATCTAAATTATGCTTTTTTAGCCATTCTAAATTACCCCAATAATCACGGCGATCTCGAAGATATTCTGCTAAATAAGGAATATAGTCTGTTTTGGACATAATTCGTCCATTCTTGTTTCGTTGGCAAAGTTGAAACAGTTTAGTCTGTTTTTTCCGAGTGATAAAGTTGATTTCTTCTTTAAAAAGATTGAGGTTTTGATAACCCCTAATAAATAACTTATAGATATTTCTTTTTTGGAGTCGGAACGAAGATTCAATACCAAATCGGAGCAGAAGAAGTTGGAGCTGGGTCATTAAGAGCCGGCTTTTAGAAGTAAAGGCAATTTCGGGAGCTCCGGAAAGATAAGCGCTGCCATCGCCTTCGGCGTATCCTCTTATAAATGAAGCCATTGATTTTTTAGAAGAAAGAAAAATGATTTCAGGAACAATTTTTGTTTTGGCTACGGCTGGTTTCAAACCAAGGTTCTTTAAGAAATAGATAATGTGAAGAGAATGAATTTCCAAAGAGGTATGTCGGCAGTCAGGAAAGATTTTCTTAAAAGCGCTTTTGAATTTTTCTAAATAGTCTTGATGGCTATTGCAAAATCCGACCTGCTTTTTACCAATATTGCCATCAGCGACAAGACTTCCTAGAATAAAAGCAAGACTTTGGTTCATTTTCTTAGGCAGCTGATGTTTTTTAATTCTTGTGTTTTTTATTTTGGGGTAAAACTTTTGCAAAAGAGGATCTTTGGGAAAGAGCGAAGGGTTTCTGTTGATAACGGCAAAATCGCCTGGAGCGATATTTTGAAATAGTTTCCATTGCAAATCAGGTTTGCCTTCCTTATTTTTATTCCAAGTAAGAATGGGATGATTGAGCGAGCCGCAGAGAGAAAAACCCCGGAAAGTTTCTATTGTTTTAGTTGGGTGTTTGCCCGAATCAAACCATTTGCTGATGTTATTCACTTGATTATCAAGGGAAATGACTTTAATATGGGGATTTTTTTTCTTTAATTCTTTGATTTTTTCAAGCCCGCTGTTGGTGATCACTCGAGATTGACTGCTGATGCAGTACCGCATGGCCGCCGCTGGATCGCCGTCGACCGAGCCAAAGTTGCCTTGGCCGTCAACTAAGGGATAACGGAGAGAGAAACTTTGCGCCATCCTCACCAAAGCGTCATAAATCGGCTGATCACCATGGGGATGATATTTGCCCATCACTTCCCCGGTGATTTTGGCAGACTTAGTATATTTACTAGAATGGATTAAACCCATTTTGTACATCGCAAAAAGAATCCTGCGATGGACTGGTTTGAGACCGTCGCGGATATCAGGCAGAGCCCGTTGGACAATGACGCTCATGGCGTAGTCCAGATAGGACTTCTCCATTTCTTTGGTGATTTCAACGGGCTTGATTTTACCAGCCTTGGTTTGTTTAATCTCTCCCGGATGATTATTTTCCATGAAGATTTGTTACCTCTATTTTACTGTTTTTTCCTAGCTAAAACAAGGGGTATTCCTAGAGCCGCCTGCCTGCCGGCAAGGCAGGCCTGGGCGCTGGCGAGGCGGGAGTTATTAGGCAAGTTCTTTTGGATGAAGAATCTTAATGTCTTTCATCGGAAAATCTTTAATGTTGGCAGTAATTAAAATGAGATTATAAAGTTTGGCGGTTGCCGCGATTAAGCAATCTGGCAAAGCGAGCTTCTTTTGTTTTCTGAATTTTTGGCGATATAAACCAGCAGTCTTGGCGACCATTATGTCAATCGGCAGGCAATCTATTTTTTCAAATAAGCCTTCTATTTTAATTAATTCTTCAGCTTGATATTTACTAAAAATTTCGCCGACAGTGATCACTGAAAGATGGACTTTTTTTTCTGATAACCACTTTTCGACAAGATGACAAACGGGCGCAATATTATGCAGATAAGCAATGATAATATTCGTATCCAAGAGATAGATTTTATTTTTCACGCTTTTTCCACGAGGCCCGTTCCCTTTTTTGCCAGCGAACAATTGTTGCCAGACTGTCTAATTCAGGATATTTGCCTTTAGCAATACAACCTTTAGTTAATTTTATCGTCCTTTTCATTTCTTCTTCCTCTTCTGCTTCGTCCAGAAACAAGGGCCGCCTGCCTGCCGGCAAGGCAGGCCTGGGCGCTGGCGAGGCGGGCGATGGGGACGCGGAATGGCGAGCAGGAAACGTAATTAAGACCTAGCTGGTGGCAGAAATGGATTGACCGCGGATCGCCGCCGTGTTCGCCGCAGATGCCGAGCTCCAGATCTTTTTTGGTTCTTCTGCCTAATTCGCAAGCCTTTTTCATCAACTTCCCGACTCCTTTCTGGTCGATGGTTTCAAAAGGATTTTCTTGAAGAATCTTCTTGGCCAAATAAACGAAAAGGAATTTTGCCTCAGCATCGTCCCGGGAAAAACCAAAAGTCATCTGAGTTAAGTCATTGGTGCCAAAAGAGAAAAACTGAGCGATTTCTGCCAGCTGGTCAGCGGTGATCGCCGCCCGAGGAGTTTCAATCATGGTGCCGAATTTGTAACTGATTTTGACTCCTTCTTTTTTCATGACCGCTTGCGCGACCTTTTCCAGCCGCCGCTGCTCGGTTTTTAATTCGTTGACATGGCTCACTAAAGGAATCATCACTTCTGGCTTCACCCGCAGACCGTGTTTGGCAGTTTGGCAGGCCGCCTGGAAAATAGCCTTGACCTGCATTTCGGTGATTTCCGGATGAATAATGCCGGTGCGGCAGCCGCGCAAGCCAAGCATGGGATTAACCTCCCACATTTTTTTAATCATGGCTAATGCCTGTTCTTTTCTTTTGAGATTGGCTGTTTTCTCTTTTCTTGCCCGGAGAACAGCTACTTCAGCGACCAGCGCCTCTTTGCTGGGCAAAAACTCATGCATCGGCGGATCAATTAAACGAATGATGACCGGTAAATTAGCCATCGCTTTAAAAATAGCTTCAAAATCACGGCGCTGGTAAGGCAGGAGTTGGTTCAGGTATCGCTGGCGGGTTTTTTTATTCCTGGCCATAATCATCTTGACTACCAGCCGGCGGTTGTTCTCTTTAAAGAACATGTGTTCGGTGCGGCAAAGACCGATGCCTTCAGCGCCGAATTCCCGGCCGCGGCGGGCATCCCTGGCGGTATCAGCATTGACCCGGACGCCAAGTTTTCTGATTTTATCGGCAAAACCGAGAAGAGTTTTGAGTTCGTTGGTCATTTTTGGTTCAATTAACGGTGCTGCGCCTAGAATAGCTTCGCCGCTGGCGCCGTTTAAAGAAATAATATCGCCTTCCTTAATAATTGTTTTCTCAACCTTAATCTGCTTTTTCACTAAATCAACCGTGATTTGCTCGCAGCCGGCAACGCAGGGTTTGCCGATGCCGCGGGCGACCACGGCTGCATGACTGGTTAGGCCGCCGCGTGCCGTCAAGATTCCTTGGCTGGCAATCATGCCGTGGACGTCGTCAGGGCTGGTTTCCGGCCGGACTAAAATTACTTTTTTCCCTTTTTGCGTCCATCTTTCTGCCTGGTCAGCGTCAAAGACTACCTGGCCGGTGGCGGCGCCCGGCGAAGCATTTAAACCCTTAGCAAAGACGATTAATTTAGCGCGCGGGTCAATGGTGGGATGAAGCATTTGTTCGACCTGCGCCGGCTGGATGCGTCTCAGGGCGGTTTTTTCATTAATTAAACCTTCTTTGACCATATCGGTAGCCACTTTGATCGCCGCCTGAGCTGTCCGGTTGCCGGTTCTAGTCTGTAAAATCCAAAGCTTGCCTTTTTCGATGGTAAATTCCAAGTCCTGGACGTCAAGATAATGAGACTCGAGTTTTTTGGCAATTTTCTTCAACTGACAATAAATGCCATTCATTTCTTTTGCCAGCTGGTTGACTGGTTTTGGCGTCCGGATACCAGCCACCACATCTTCGCCCTGAGCATTAAGTAGATATTCGCCGTAAAGCTGGTTATCTCCGGTCGAGGGACTGCGGGTGAAAGCGACACCAGTGCCGCTGTCAAAACCAAGATTGCCAAAGACCATACTCATGATATTCACCGCTGTGCCTAAATTATGAGGGATTTGATGGAAATTGCGGTAGTCAATCGCCCTTTTGCCATTCCAAGAATGAAAAACAGCTTTTATTACCATGACTAGCTGTTGGTAGGGGTCCTGGGGAAAGTTTTGCCCGGTTTCCTGACGATAAAGAGATAAAAATTTAGCGACCAAGCTTTGCAGGTTGGCGGTAGTTAATTCAGTGTCGTTTTTTATTCCTTGTTTTTTCTTGATTTTTTCAATTTCATTTTCAAATTTTTCCGCTTCAATATTCATCACAATTTTACCAAACATTTGAATCAAGCGGCGATAAGCGTCATAGGCAAAACGCGGATTATCAGTGAGCTTAATTACCTCGACCAGAGATTTTTCATTTAAGCCGAGGTTGATAACCGTATCCATCATTCCCGGCATGCTGATCACAGCGCCAGAGCGGATTGAAAGTAAAAGCGGCGCTGGCGCGCCGCCAAATTTCTTTTTAGTTTTTGTTTCAATTTTCTTGATGGCAGCCAGTGTCTGCGACCACATGCCTGGCGGGAAACGATCATTGTTTTGTAAAAAGTAATTGCAAGCTTTGGTATTAATTATAAAACCGGGCGGAATGAGCAAACCCATTCTGGTCATTTCACCCAAATTAGCACCCTTGCCGCCCAAAAGCGATTTCATAGAAGCGTTAGCTTCCCAAAAAAAATAGACCCATTTTTTCATTCTCTTTTATCCGAAAATTGTTTGACTGATTTTTCGATTAAACGATGAGTAAATTCAATTCCCCGCCAGCCGATAATTTTAATGGTTTTATCAGGTTGGAGCTCAGCATAATTTTCCCAAAAATTCTTAATTTCTTTTTTAAAATGAGGATTGAGATCAGTCAGTTGGCGGACATGATCAAAGCGAGGATCATCTTGAGGAACAGCCACGACTTTATCGTCTTTCTCGCCGGAATCTTCCAGGCTTAAAGTGGCGATTGGCCGAGCGACGATTAAACAGCCCGGAAAAGTGGGGAAAGTGGAGAGAACCATAATGTCCAGCGGATCGCCGTCATCAGTTAAAGTTTGGGGAATGAGGCCGTACTCACAGGGATAAAAAACTGATTCATAAAGAACCCGGTCAAGGGTAAAAACATTAAATTCCTTATGCAACTCATATTTATTGGTGCAGCCGCGCGGAATTTCCACTAAACAATAAACTTCTTGGGGAGGATGGGGTCCAGGCGGAATCTTTTTTAACCAATGATCAATCATCATCGATTGTTATCTTATTATGACGAATCTTAAATGTCAAGGGTGGCCATTTTAGCGTGAGTCTGGATAAAACGCTTGCGGGGCGGCACTTCTTTGCCCATTAAAGTGCTGAAAACCTCATCTGCCTGATTGCCGTCCTGGATGATGACCTGTTTTAAGATTCTTTGTTGCGGGTTCATGGTTGTTGCCCAAAGCTGTTCAGGGTTCATTTCGCCCAGACCTTTATATCTCTGGAGATCAGCCTTGGCTTCGCCCAATCTTTTCAGGAAAGCGTTTTTTTCTTCTTCGGTGTAAACATAATTCACCTGCTTGCCGCGGCTGATTTTATAGAGCGGCGGCAAGGCCACATAAAGATAACCCTTTTCAATCACCGGCCGGAGATGGCGGTAAAAGAAAGTTAACAACAGGGTGGCAATATGTTCGCCGTCAACATCAGCGTCAGTCATGATAATAATCCGGTGGTAGCGCAGCTTCTCAGTATTCAGGGTTTCTCCTATTCCCATTCCCAGGGCCATAATTAAATCCCTGAGCTCTTGAAAATTAATAATTTTATCCAGCCGGGCGCGTTCGGCATTAAGAATTTTACCGCCGATGGGCAGAATGGCCTGGAAACTGCGATCGCGGGCCTGTTTAGCTGAGCCGCCGGCAGAATCGCCCTCGACTAAATAAAGCTCGGATTTTTCCGGCCTGGTTTCCTGGCAATCAGCCAATTTGCCGGGCAAGGAGGTGCCGCCAAAGGCGGTTTTGCGGATCACTGCCTGGCGTGCCGCCCGCGCCGCTAATCTGGCCTTGGCGGCCAAAAGCGCTTTTTCCATAATTTTTCGAGCGTCATGAGGATGTTCTTCCAGATAAATTTCCAGATTGTCTTTAACCACAGAGAGAACGGCTGATTGGGCTTCGGGGTTGTTGAGCTTTTCTTTGGTTTGGCTTTCAAACTGGATGTCGTTGGCCTGCATTTTGATAAAAACAACCGCAGTTAAGCCTTCTTTTAAGTCGTCTCCGGCCAATTCAACCTCAGCTTTGTTTTTACTGAGATAATCTTTGATGGTTTTCGTCAAAGCCATTTTAAAACCAGTCAGATGAGTGCCGCCGTTGCTGGTATGGATGACATTAGCAAAGCTTTGGACGTTTTCGGTAAAGCCGTCGTTGTATTGCAGACAGACCTCGACGCCCACGCCGTTTTTCTGGCCAGCTAAATAAACCGGCGGATGGAGGGGTCTTTTATGGCGATTAAGGTGACGCACCAGCGACTGGATGCCGCCGTCAAAGTAAAAATGAAGTTCGGTATCAGTCGCTTCATCCCCAAAATGGCAGTTCAGGCCGGCGCAAAGATAGGCCCGTTCTCTGAGAATATTTCTAATTCGTTTAAAAGAAAAACGATGTTCTTTAAAGACCTTTTTATCAGACAGAAAAATAGTGGTGGTGCCTTTTTTAAGTTCGGGAAAATTTTGCTGAGAATAGCTTGTCTGCAGTTCTTTCCCCTTGAGCTCTTTGACTTTGAATGAAGGGAGGCCGCGCTGATATTCCTGAGCAAAGATTTTATCTTGACGCCTGACTTCGACTCTCAACCAGGAAGAAAGAGCGTTCACTGCGGAAGAGCCGACGCCGTGCAGTCCGCCAGAGGCTTGATAAACCTGGCCGTCAAATTTCGCGCCGGCATGAAGCTTAGTCATGGCAACTTCCAGGGCAGAAACACCGCTAGGGTGCATGTCAGTGGGAATGCCCCGGCCGTCATCAGTCACCGAAACTCGACCGTCGCGATGCATTTTCACCCAAATATTATCGGCAAAACCAGCGATCTTTTCGTCAACAGAATTGTCAATGATTTCGGTGATTAAACGGTGAAGGCCGCGGGAGTCAGTGGAGCCGATATACATGCCCGGTCTTTTTTTGACCGGATCCAAACCCTCAAGGACTTTTATTTTCGAAGCGTCATATTGAGAAGCATCTTGTTTTCTCCCAACCATATATTTATTATACTTAATACTTTGCTTTTTGTCCAGTTTGATTTCTCTTGTTTTCTAGTTAAACTTATAGTAAAATATCCATAATTATCATGGTTATCGAAATAAAAGGAATCACAGTGAGGCAAGTGCGCCAATCTTTCGGCGTCTGGTGTCGAGAGGTTACATTAGCAGGTGAAGCTGGCGACGTTAATCGATTAAGAGAATTGGCGGCAGTTAGATTAGCTGGTAATTTAGAGCTTAGGGCTGCTTCAAGCGACTTGAATTTGCCAGAGCCAAACTTGATTCCTCTTTTAGCAGCTACTGATAGGTTGCTTACTAGAAACGAAATAATCTCCCGAGCAATAAATGGACCAGAAAAGGTTTGGGAACTTGATAGATTGGAAATTGGCGTGGATCCCTCTACTGGTCAACGGCTGAAGTTAATTAGAAATGAAGATGATTCTGATCCATATTCTGGACCAGTAGTCTTTACTGTTGAACACGACGTTTAACGATCCGGGATCGTTCTTCTATTGACGATCCGGGGAAAAGTGTGCTAATTTAAAATAAAATGCCTTCAAGAAAAACGATTTTGGCCACCGGCGAAGTTTATCATATTCTTAATCATTCGGTTCAAGGAATGCCAATATTGAGAACGAAAAGAGATAGTAGTATTTTCATTGAGGCGATGGGATATTATCTTCAAATAGAACCACCAATAAGATTCGCCAGATATAGAGTTAATAGAAAAAACTTTTCTCTTAATCTCAAGCAGAGATTAGTAACAATAATCAATTTCTGCCTTATGCCGAATCATTTTCATTTCACTTTACGTCAAGAGCAAGAAGGCGGCATTAAAACCTTTATGCAAAAACTTTCCAATAGCTTTGCCCACTATTTTAATATAAAATACAAGAAAAGAGGTCCTGTTTTCGAGGGCAATTTTAAAGCTGTTCATATAGAAACCAATGAACAGCTTTTACACCTTTCCCGCTATATTCATCTCAATCCAGTGACTGCTTATTTAGTAAAGAAACCGGAGGACCATCTTTATTCTTCCTATAGAATTTATCTTGGAGAAGAAAAATCTGAAATAGTTGACTCCTCCCTGGTTATTAGTCAAATATCCCCAGAAGATTATAGAGAGTTTGTTTTATCTAGAAGAGATTATCAAAGAAAATTAGCGCAGATAAAGCACCTAATTCTTGAATCTTGAGTGAATTTTCCTGGTTTGTCCTACCTAGTACGATCCGGGATCGTACTGGGGGGGGGTAGTGGCAGAGGAGGTTTTCGATGACTAGTTTAGGATTGACATTCGCCTCCAGAAAATGCAGTGCTCTTTGAATCTGGCGGATGGTCTGAATGTGGTGCTTGACTGGAGTCTTTTTTATTTTGTCTCGCCAGATGAAGAGCTGATTTTGACAAAATTCCATCGCTTTTTCTCGAGTGCTGGCAATCTCGCCGGCAATTTTCAGCCTCTCCCCTACTCCTGATTTCAGAATAGAATTCAGAATGATTAATCCAGAATTATAAGTTTCTTGGTCTGGCCGGTCCGGGCCAGTTCGGAGTTTAATAATTTGACAGCGGGAGACCACGGTCGGCAAAAGCAGATCAGCTGTCGGACTGGCAAGAATGATCATCGCATTGGCCGGCGGCTCTTCCAAAAGTTTCAGCAAAGCGTTTTGGGCCGGAATGGTTAATTTTTCCGCTTGGTCAATCACCGCCAGCCGCACTTTAGAACTATAGGACTTTAGCTGAAGCTGGTGTTGGAGTTGACGGATTTGATCGATGCGGCCCTCGGTGAGGTTGATCTGATCAAAGCGACTGACCTGATAGCGGTGACTCATCCTGGCGATTTCTTCTTGGCGCTTCTGCTTGCTAGCGCCGATAATCAGATAGCTGGACATAATCTGTTGACATTATATCATTCTTTTCGCTATGATGACATTATGGTTACTGCCAAAAATCACCACACCATTGCTGACATTCTCTTCAGTCAGGGAGCTTTAAACGAAGAGCAATTCAAAAAAATTAAACTAGAGAACATTAACACTGGCAAGAGCCTAGAACAGATTATCCGCGACCACAATCTGGTTGCCGAAGAAAATCTGACTAAAGCCAGGGCAGAAGTGATTAACATCCCTTTTATTCAGATTGACGCCATTAGTGTTTCGCCTCAGGCGCTGAGCTTTTTACCTGAATTAGTGGCGCAGCGGTTTCAAGTTCTGCCTTTCGGTTTTGACAAAGCGGCCAATGTTCTCTCGGTAGCGATGGTTAACCCGCTTGATTTTGAAGCCATTGAATTTTTAGAGAAAAAGAGCGGCTGTAAGATCAAGCCGTTTTTAGTGGTTCCCGGCGAAATGGAAAAAATGATTAAAGAGAGATATGCCAAAAGCTTGGCCGGCGAAGTCGGCGAAGTTCTAAGAGAAACCTCCGAGAAAACCAAAACGATTGATTTAAGCAAAATCGGCACCATCATCCGCGAGGCGCCGATTTCAAAAATCGTCACCACCATTCTGGATTTCGCTGTCAAATCCCGGGCCTCAGATATTCATATTGAGCCTCAGGAAAACAAAACCCGGGTCAGATATCGCATTGACGGTATTCTTTATGAGAAACTGGTTTTGCCGCGCAAAGTTCATGACGCTTTAATCTCCAGGATTAAGATTCTCTGCGAAATGAAAATTGATGTTAAGCGCCAGCCCCAGGACGGCCGGTTTAATTTCCGTTTGGGTGAAGAAGAAGTGGATCTGCGGGTTTCTTCTCTGCCGGCCACTTACGGTGAAAAAGTGGTGATGCGGTTGCTGCGGAAAACAAGCAAAGTGCCGTCTTTAGCTGACCTGGGTTTGCGCGGCCGGGCCTTAAAAATCATCGAAGAAACGATTGTTATCCCTCAGGGAATTATTCTTGTCTGCGGTCCCACCGGCAGCGGCAAAACGACCACGCTTTATTCGGTTCTCCATAAAATTAACACGCCGCGGGTAAATATCATTACCATCGAAGATCCGGTAGAATACGAAATCGAAGGTGTGACTCAGGTTCAGGTCAACCGGGCCGCCGGTTTGACTTTCGCTTCGGCTTTGCGCAGTTTTTTCCGTCAGGATCCGAATATTATCATGGTCGGTGAAATCCGGGACAAAGAAACTACGCAGTTGGCGGTTCGGGCGGCCCTGACCGGCCACCTGGTCTTCTCGACTCTGCACACTAATGATGCGGCTGGTGCTTTGCCCAGACTGATGGACATGGGCGCCGAACCATTCTTATTGGCCAGTTCTATGCTTTGCATCACTGGCCAGCGGGTGGCCCGCCAGATTTGCGAGAAGTGTCGTGAAGAATACCAGCCGCCAGTAGAGGTGGTGAATGATATGCAAAAGGTTTTGGGTGAACTTTATCCGAAGAAAGAGAAAAAGATTCTTTATCGGGGCAAGAAATGCGATGCCTGTAATCAAACCGGCTATTCCGGCCGGGTGGGTATTTATGAAGTCTTGCCTGTTAATGAAAAAATTGCTAAACTAATACTGGAGAGAGCGCCGGGTTCAAAGATTGGAGCTCAGGCCAGAGAGGAAGGGATGATTACCATGAAGCAAGACGGTTATTTGAAAGCCCTGGAAGGCATTACCACGATTGAGGAAATTTTACGAGTTGCCGAAGAAAAGAGGTGAGAAAAAATTCAAAATTTAAAATGCAAAATTCAAAATTAAATATCCAAGACTTGTTAAAAGAAACAGTGGCGAGGGAGGCTTCAGATTTGCATTTGGTTGCCGGCATTCCCGCGACACTGAGAATCGACGGTTTATTAGCCGCCGCCGACGACAAAGCTTTAACGGCTGAAGAAGTGAAAGCTCTAATTGACCAGGTTTTAAATGATGAGCAGAAAGAATTGCTGGAAGCCAACAAAGAGCTGGATTTTTCTCTGACTTATGAGCAGATAGCCAGGTTCCGGGTGAATGTTTATTATGAAAGGAATCGTTTGTCGGCCGCGCTCCGCTCCCTGCCGATTAAAATTAGGAAAATCGAAGAACTGGGCTTACCGAAAATACTCCATCAGTTTAGCCAGCTTAAACAGGGTTTCATTCTGATGACCGGACCGACCGGACACGGTAAGTCAACCACCCTGGCCGCGATTATTGACGAAATTAATCAGACGCGGCGTTGTCACATTATTACGATTGAGGATCCGATCGAGTATGTTTATGAACATCAGAAAGCGATTGTCAGTCAGCGCGAATTGCATGTTGACACTCATTCCTGGGAAGGGGCTTTGCGCTCCTGTCTGCGGGAAGATCCGGATGTGGTTCTGGTTGGCGAAATGAGAGACTATGAGACGATTGCCGCCGCCCTGACCGTGGCCGAGACCGGCCATTTGGTTTTTGCCACCTTGCACACTAATTCGGCCAGCCAAACGATTGACCGGATTGTGGATGTTTTTCCGCCGCATCAACAGGAGCAGGTTAAAATGCAGCTAGCTAACACCCTTGAGGCAGTGGTTTCCCAGCGGCTGCTGCCCAGACTGGATAAAGGCCGGGTGCCGGCTTGCGAAATTTTAATCAGTACGCCGGCAGTGCGGAACACCATTCGCGAAGGCAAAACCCACCTGATCGATAATATTATCCACACTTCTGCCGAGTTTGGTATGGTTGGCCTGGAATCAGATTTGGTGCGCTTGGTTAAAGCCGGTCAAATCTCGCTGGAAACAGCCAAGGCCTGGTCTTTGCGGCCAGACGAATTAATGAGGCAAATGCACAGATGAAGAAATTCAAGTATCAAGCTAGGGCCAGCGACGGTCAGATGACCAAAGGTTTGGTTGAGGCTAAAAATGAAAGCCAAGCAATCAGTCTTTTGCGCCAGCGCCAGCTGACAGTAATTTCTTTGAGGCTGCAGAAAGAAAGCGTTAGCAATTTGCCGCTTAACTTTCTTCAGAAAACCTCTTTTACCGACTTGGTGAACTTTACTAGTCAGCTTTCGACAATGATTGTCGCCGGCCTTTCTTTAACCGAGGGCCTGGTGCTTCTGGAAGCGCAGGTTAAGCCGGCGTTTAGCGCTGTTTTGGCTGAGATCAGACGGAAGATTGAAGGCGGCAGCAGTTTAGCCGACGCCATGGCTGAACAGCCGCAGGTTTTTTCCAAGCTTTATGTGGCTTCAGTGCGGGCCGGCGAAACTGCCGGCGTTTTGGATAATGTTCTCAGTCGTTTGGCCACCAACCTAGAAAAACAAAAAGAATTCCGGGGCAAAGTGAAAGGGGCGATGATTTACCCGATCATCATTATTTTTGGCATGGTTGGGGTAGGGGCGGTGATGATGATTTTTGTTTTGCCGAAGATGATGGGTCTTTATCAGGAGTTTGGCGTGACTTTACCCTTGATGACCCGAATCTTAATGGCGGTTTCTAATTTCGTCGCTGGCTTCTGGTGGCTGATACTGCTGGTTCTAACCGGTCTTTTTTTCTTTTTCTCCCGCTGGAAAAAAACCAAAATCGGCGAAAGACAACTGGCCCGGTTTATTTTCAAAATACCGATTGTCGGCAGCCTGAATAAGAAAGTGATTCTAACTGAATTTACCCGGACACTGGGACTGTTGGTGGAGACCGGCATTCCGATTATTGAAGCCTTGGCGATTGTCGCGGACGCCACCGGCAATGTTATTTATCAGGATGAGATCAGCCAAGCCGCGAAAAAAGTGGAAAAAGGTTTTCCCCTGGCAACGGCTCTTGCCGAGGGCGAAAACTTTCCTCCGGTGGTTATCCAGATGATTAATGTCGGCGAAGAAACCGGCAAAATCTCCGAAGTTTTAACCAAGCTGTCGGTTTATTTTGAAACTGAAGCTGAGCAAGGGATTAAGGGCTTGACAGCCGCGATTGAGCCGCTTATTATCATTATACTAGGCATCGGCGTGGCTTTTCTAGTCATCGCCGTGATTATGCCGATTTACAGTTTGACCAGTCAATTTTAAGGAAGGAGGTGAAAAATAAATGCAAAATTCAAAATTAAAAATTCAAAAATTTGGTTTTACCTTAATTGAATTATTAATCGTCATTGCTGTTCTGGGCATTTTAGCGGCAGTAATTTTGGTGGCTATTAATCCCTTGGAGCAGTTCAACAAAGCCAAAGACGCTGGCGCGATTAATCGCGCCAAGCAGGTTATTGGCGCCGCCGAAAGATATTATGTTAGCCGTGCTGTTGATCCAGCTAACTGCGCGGGTTTAGAAACGGCCCAAGAGTTGAAAGCAGGTACATGCGCGGCCGCTCCTGCCGTTACCTTAACTCTTCCTGGGGCAGCAGGAAGCTATACTGCGACTTTTACGCCGCTTTCACAAACTTATATAACGAAGTGTGTAGCGGGTTCGCCTTGTATTGTGCCGACAGAAGTCCAATAAAAATTACTAAAAACAACAGTGTTGTTATTCTTGTTTTTTTTATTGGGCTTGGCGATAGGCAGTTTTCTTAACTGCCTGGTTTACCGGTTGAATAACGGTAGTCACTCCTCGGAGGAGTCCCGCCTCGTCGGCGGGCCACCATCCGAGGTGGGACGACAAAGTTTCCTTATTGGTCGGTCTTTTTGTCCTAAGTGCCAGCATCAACTAGCCTGGCGGGATAATATCCCATTATTATCCTTTATTTTGCTTCGCGGCCGCTGCCGCTATTGTCAGGCGCCTATCTCGTGGCAATATCCATTAGTTGAACTGGCAACAGCCCTTTTGACAGTTTTTGTTTTTTGCCGTCCCACCTCCGAGGAGTACTTCGCACACCTCGGAGGAGTGACTACCTTACTTATTGTTTACGCTTTAGTGGCGATTTTTGTTTCGGATTTGCTTTATCTGACCATTCCGGATGTGATTGTTTGGCCGGCGATTGGTCTTGTTTCCTTCGCACACCTCGCAGGAGTCGAGGTCGTTGCCTCAACACCTCCGAGGAGTGCTTACCTTTTGGCTGGTCTAGCGGCGGCAGGATTTTTTCTTTTGTTGGTCTTAATCACCAAAGGCCGGGGCATGGGCCTGGGTGATGTCAAGCTGGCCGCTTTGATGGGTCTTTTTTTAGGCTGGCCAAAGATATTGGTCGCCTTTTATGTCGCTTTCTTGACAGGCGCTTTGGTCGGTGTCATACTGATATTATTAAAGAAAAAGAAATTGAAAGACCCGGTTTCGTTTGGACCATTTTTAGTGACGGGAACGCTGGTAAGTTTATTTTGGGGTGAAGAAGCTTTAAGCTTAATTTTAAACTGGTTTTAGAAAAGAGGTGAGATAAAAATTAAAAATTCACATTTTATAAAAATCCCGCAAAGCGGGCAATTAAAAATTCAAAATTTTGGTTTTACTTTGGTGGAGTTATTAATTGTCATCGCCCTGATCGGCATTTTAGCCGCCACGGTCATTTCCGTGATTAATCCGGTTAGACAACGCCAAAAAGCTCAAGAGGGAGTCGCTAAAAGCAATATTGCTAAAATTTGTCAGGCTTTAGTCGCCTGCCAATCTTCTCTTTCAACGCCTAATGCCGCTAACTGTGGTTCGTTTGATTTGATCGGCGTTATTCAGCCGACCCAACCAACAGGAGCTGTTTATTCTATAGGGGGTAGTGGCACAGGGCTTTGGGATTATGCTTACGCGAGAGTGATTACAGCTGCTGGTTGTTGGTTGACTTGTGTAGTGTACAACGGGTTTTATGACTGGCCTAGCGCTGGTACAAGACCAGGCACGGTGGTGAATGACGCTGGTACTTGTGTGACTCAATAATAAAGGTTTTGATGAAAACTAAAAAAGGTTTTACCCTGGTAGAGTTATTAATTGTCATCGGCATTATCGGCGTTTTGGCTGGGATGGTGATTGCTGTTTTAAATCCCAGGCATTTTCAGGCCAAATCCCGGGATGCGAAAAGAAAAGCCGATTTGGAGCAAGTCCGGAGCGCCTTGGAAATGTATCGGGCTGATAACGGCAATTATCCGGCCGGTTCAGGCTCTGTAGCTAGCGTTTTAACGGTTTTACAAACCAACGGTTATTTAACTCTTCCCACTGATCCAGGCACTTATGATTACCGCTATGTCAGCGCTGGTCTGACCACTTATCAGCTTTGCGCTTACTTGGAAAAAGAAACCGGCAGCAGTGCTTGCGGCGGCGGTGCCTGCGGCGGCGCGACGTGCAATTATCAAGTGACTAATCCATGAAGCAAGGCTTCACTTTAATCGAACTGATGATTGTCGTCGCTTTAATCGGCTCGCTGTTTGTTACCACAGCGGTGAATTATGGCAAGTATAACCGCAAAAAAATCGTCGAAAAAGAAGATCAAGAACTCATTACTGATTTGCGGCATGCGCAAAGCAAGGCTCTGGCCGGCGAAAAACCTTCAGGCTGCGGCGCTAATTACCTGGAGGGCTTCAAACTGAAATTTACCACCAGCGCTGATTACCGGATTGTCGGTCTCTGCGCCGGCGCGGAAATTAATGTCAAAACCAATCTTGATTTAGGCGACAGCGTGGTGAAGCAGAGCGGTCCGGATGAAATTACTTTTAAGCTTTTAGGCCATGGTGTCACGAGCGCAGGAACGATCCGGCTCTCTGGCTATACTGGCCAGTGGTTTTATAATCTCAGCGTTTCAGCCACCGGAGAAATTACTGATGAAGGATTCGAATAAAGGCCAAACTTTAGTGGAAATTCTTTTAGCCGTCGGCGTGGCTTCGCTGGCTTTGGTGGCTTTGACTCGGGCCATGACCAGCAGTCTGCGCAACGCCAGTTTTGCCAAAAACAAAGCCTTGGCCAGCCAATACGCGCAGGAAAGCCTGGAGGCCATCCGCGGCTACCGAGATCAGAACAATTGGAGCCTTTTCAACCAAGCTAATTGTGAAAATGCCGGTTTGACCGGCTTGCCGGCCATGAGCGCTGGTTTCAGCCGGACAGTTGTTTGTGTGCCTAGCGGCACTGTCGTTACCGTCACCGTTAGGGTTTCCTGGGACAGCGGTAGTCATCAGACCGAATTAGTCAGTCATTTTACTCAATGGCAGTAAAGAAATTTAAAATTTAAAATTAAAAATGAAAAATTTAAAACCAAATCGAGGATTCACTCTAATAGAATTGTTGATGGTCTTGGGGGTGACAGCGGTGGTGAGTGTGATGATCGTCAATTTTTTTTTGATTAATCTGAGAGCGGCAGCCAAAAATAAAGCTTTGACAGAAGTTAAGCAAAGCGGCGATTATGCCCTGGCGGTGATGGAGCGCTTGATCCGCAACAGCCAGGCAATCCAAAGCTGTGGCAGCAACAGCTTAACGATCACCAATATTGACGGCGGTACCACCACTTTCAGCCTGAGCGCTAACCAGATTGCCTCAAATAGCGCTAGCTTAATCAGCCACAATCTCCAAATTAAGGCCGGCACCTTCAGTTTAAGTTGCCGCGGCACCACGCCCGAAGTGGTCACCGCGAGTTTTACTTTGCAGCAAAACACTACTGCAGGAGGCCGGGAATTTAGCGCTGAAGTTCCTTTTCAATTACAGGTTTCCACCCGCAATTACTAGTGCTTGACAGCGACCAAATTAGCTTTTATGATGGAATTAATGAGAAAAGACCCTCAGGCTGGTTATGCCTTAGTGGCCGTGATGGTGATTTTAGCGGCCGGTTTAATCATTGGCATTGGCGCCATTTCCCGGTCAGTGACAGATATTAAAATTTCCAGCGAAACCGAGGAGGCGGCCCGGGCTTTTTCCGCGGCCGAAGCCGGGATTGAAGAGGCTTTAAGGCAAGACTTAGCCAGTTGGAGCGGCGGCCCTATTCCGGTGGGTGACTTAACGGCTGAGGTGGCGGTGCGAGCGGTTAACTCTTTCGCAGCTGAGGTTAAACAGGATGAAGCGGCTGAGATCAATCTGGAGGGTTTCAGCGGCAATATTAGAGTTTACTTGGACAGTGGCGAGGCGTTGGCCGTGGCTTTGCTGACCAATACCAGCGTTAACCGCTGGGCCATTAAAACCGCCGCCGCTGGCTGCGGCGAAAATTTCAGCGTCACCAACAATCTTTTAGTGGCCGTGCCAGCAGGAGCAGGTAATAAGATTTTGCGGCTCAGGCCGCTCTGTGCTGATGCTGAGATCAGGGTGGAGGCAGTCGGCGCTAGCTTGCCGGCCCAGTCGTATTTAATTCGGTCTGAGGCCGAGGCTGAAGCCGGCGGCAGCCGGGTAGTCGAAGTCACCAAAACCAACCCAGTTCTGCCGGAAATTTTTGATTATGTTCTTTTTAGCAATGGCAATTTAGTGAAATAGGAAAATGAAGATTTTCGGTCTTGATATTGGTACTGAGGCGATTAAAGCCGTGGAACTCAATCCAGAAGGCAGTCGCTACCGCTTGCTTCATTTTGGCATGGCGCCGATGCCGGCTAGCCTGCAATCCGAGGCGGAAAAAGACCAGCAGGCGATCGCCAGCGCCATTAGCAAGCTTCTTTCCCAATCAGGGATTGCTCTCAAGACGCCGGTCCTCGCCCTGCCAGAATCTCAAGTTTTTTCCCGGGTGATTGAGATGACGCCGCTCTCTGAGGCTGAATTGAAGAATGCCATCCGCTGGGAGGCAGAGCAGTATGTGCCGATTCCCCTGGAAGAAGCCAGTCTTGACTACCAAATTATCAAGGAGCGGGTAAAAACCAATGACGGTGTTGAAAAAATGGAGGTTTTTTTAATCGCGGTGGCAAAATCACTGATTGATAAGTATAGCCGGGTTTTAAACTTGGCCGAGCTGCAGCCAGTCGCCATGGAAACAGAATTAATTGCCATTAGCCGAGCTTTGCTTGGTTCAACCGTGCCAGAGACTGACCACCGCTTGATTATCAGCCTGGGCAGTCAGAGCTCTGACCTGGCGATTGTCCAAAACAGCCAGATTGTTTATACCCGTTCGCTCAATACTGGCGGCCAAGCCCTGGCCAGAGCGATTGCTAAGAGCTTGAATCTTGATTTAACCCAGGCTGAAGAATATAAAAAATCCTATGGCCTGGACGAGAGCAAATTAGAAGGCAAGGTGGCCTTGGCCATGAAGCCGGTTTTTGACTTGATTATTGACGAAATCAAAAAAGCAATTCTTTTTTATGAAGAGAAA
This sequence comes from uncultured Gammaproteobacteria bacterium, assembly GCA_964612215.1. Taxonomy (GTDB): domain Bacteria; phylum Patescibacteriota; class Microgenomatia; order CAZTEW01; family CAZTEW01; genus CAZTEW01. Next base: position 17,415 of record CAZTEW010000003.1, on the reverse strand, counting down.
GCTAAAGTCAAGCTCCAAACCGCTCTTCTGGCCGGTGGCACTGTCCTGATGCCCGGAGCAGTGCCTTATTTGGCCGGCAGCCTGAGTATGGAAGTGATTGTCGGCGATCCCTTGAAGAACGTGATTGTTGATGATCCAAAAAATCAGCCGGCTTTAAACATCACCCCTTTTTATACCACGGCGATTGGTTTAGCGATGAAGAAAATTTAACATGCTAGAGAAAATTAATCTGCTGCCCAAAGTAGAGGCGATTTGGGGAAAACAAGCGAAAATCAGGCGTTGGGCCCAGGTGGGGAGCACGATTCTCCTAGTGGGCTATTTTTTCATTCTTTCTTCAATTTTTTCTTATTTTTTGCTTTTAAAGCAGAAAGCGGCTTCGGTGCAGGCGCAGATTAATGAGACTGAACAGCAGGTGAGGTTGCTTCAGGGTCGGGAAAGCAAGCAGCTGCTTTTAAAAGAAAAATTAAAAGAATTAACCGAGATTTTAAAGTCAGGCCAAGATTCAACAGCAGCCCTGAGAGAGGTTCAGGGTTTAGCGCTGGAAGGGATTGCTTTTACCAGCCTGAGCTATCTGGGAAACGAATTGCGGCTTGAGGGTGAGGCCGTCAACGCTTTGGTCTTTGACGAGCTGGTGAAAAGCCTGGCAAACGTCACTGAAAACAGGTTTAGCCAAGTTCTTTTCGAATCAATCAATAAAATGGAAGACGGCGACTATCAATTTCAAATTTTAATTAAAAGATGAAGAAATACCGCTTTATTCTTTGGCCAGGCTTGATCGTAATTTTCATCGGCTTAACCACGATTGTTTTTACTCTGCCTAAAGTCCAATCCCTGTTCTTACTAAAAAAAGACCTCGTTCTCACTCAAGAAAAATTAAGCCGGCTGACGCAGAAAGTGAGCCTTCTTCAGACTCTGGACGAAGCCCAACTGGAAAAGCAGGTGTTATTGATGGAAAAAGCCCTGCCTTCAAGAAAAGCAATGGCAGAGACGCTGAGCTTGGTCGCGGCTTTAACCGAAGAAACAGGCGTTAATTTCGTGGACTTTGAGGTGTCTCCGGGCCAATGGCTCAGCGAAGACCTGGAAACGGTTATTTGTTCTCTTGGGGTAAGCGGCGGCTATGAAGAGCTGGGGGATTTTATCAGCAAGATTCATCAATCACTGCCGGTTCTGCGGGTAGTGAGCTTTGATATGGAGGAAGGTGAATTTGTTTTTGGCGTGGAAGCGTATTCCAGTCCCCTGCCAGAGTCTTTAGGAGAGATTGATCTCGCTTTACCTCAGCTTTCTTTGACAGAAGAAAATACTTATCAAAAAGTGGCCGGATTTCGCAGTTTTACCGGAGAAAGCCTGGTGCCGCTGCCAACTGGCAAAGAGAACCTTTTCAGCGGTTTTTAACTCTTTGACTCTTCCACCAGCTCAAGATTGACTCTTTTTTTATTTTTAATCGCCAGAACATAACAGAGCCGGCGGATGGCTTTGATAATTTTTCCTTCTTTACCAATGACTTGGCCCAGATCATCGGGGTGAACTGATAATTGGAGAGCAACCTCTTCCTGGTTTTTTTGCTCAGCGATTTTCACCGCTTCTGGGTGGTTAACGATACTCGTGACCAGATAATTAACGAGCTTTTTCATAAAGCTTCCTCACGGTGAGTGTTGGTTGGCTGCCGACGCCTAGCCAATAAGCATAACGCTTTTTATCAACTTTGAGAGTTTTAGTGCCTGGATTCCACCAGCCAATACTTTCCAAATACTTGCCGTCCCGCTTGCTGCGAGCTTCAGTGATGACCATTCGGTAAGAAGGCTGGTGTTTTTTTCCGGTTCTTCTGAGGCGGATTTTCAACATAAGGCTATTTTATCAGAAAGCGGTTAGTTTTTCCAGGGCTTTTTGGGCCGCCTGCTGTTCGGCGGCTTGTTTGGAGCCAGCGCTAGCCTTTCCCCAAAGCTTTTTGTCTAAGAAGACGCCGACAATAAAATTTTTATCATGGTCAGGACCGCTCGCTTGTAAGGTTTGGTAAGTCGGCGTGATTCTGAATTTTTCCTGAGTGCGCTCCTGAAAGATGCTTTTATAGTCCTGACGACTTCTGGCTTCTTCGATCGTGGGGAAAAGATGGTCGTTAAGCAGCTGTTCCACGGCTGGCAAGCCTTGGTCAAGATAAACAGCACCGATCAGAGCTTCGAAAGCATCGGCAAGCAGGGAAAGATTAGTTCTCCCTCCGGATTCGTCCTCGCCGCGGCTTAAGAGTAAGTACTGGCCGATTTCTAATTTCGTGGCAATTTTTGACAAGCGATGGTCGCAAACCAGCTTGGAGCGCAGGCTGGTCAGCTGACCTTCGGCGTCAGCGGGAAACTCTTGGTAGAGAAAGCGGGAAACTAAAAATTCAAGGATGGCATCGCCGAGAAACTCCAGTCTTTCGTTTGATTCTGCCGACCCCTTTTGTTCATTGAGACAGGAGCGATGCGTTAAGGCTCTTTTTAAGAGCGACTGGTCGTGAAAAATGATTTTTAATTTCTTTTCAAGCGGATGATTCATGATCGCGCTTCATATTTTTAATGATGTTTCCCAGGACGCCATTCACAAATTTCTGACTTTTCTCGCTGCCGTATTCTTTAGCCAGCTCAATCGCTTCGTCGATAACGACTCTGTATGGTTCCACTGGAGAAACTACCAGCTCATAGACGGCCAGCCTAAGAATGGCGAGGTCAATTTTATTAATTCTGGCCACCGGAAACTCCGGAGCAGATTGACGGATAATCCGGTCAATCTGCGGTTTTTTTGCTAAGACCTTTTTTGCCAGATCGCTTTTCAGCGGTTGTTTTTGAAAGCTGAAACCGAAAAGATTTTTGATGGCCGCGACCCGATTCTTATGCCTGGGATCCTTTTTGTCTTTCATGGCGGTAAGAGCCGCAATTGGGGCAAGCGAAATGTGGCTGCTTTAATTCGCCGCACTGCGGACAGCGGTTTAAGTTAGGCAAAGTTAACTTGATGTTAATCCGTCTTTTGCCCTGGCGTCTGGTGGAATGGCGTTTTTTCGGGACCGGCGGCATAAAACAAATTTAAAATTACAAATTAAAAATTTAAAATTAAGACAAATCAATTATATCTTTACTGAGTTTTTTTTGCAAGCTGGGAAATTGGTCTAAGTCGTCAATTACCTCTTCGGCTGCCTTTTTGGTTTTCCTGATTAAATCTAAGTCAGTGAAAGAAGCGGCCCGGAGATCAGGAAAACCATGCTGTTTAGTGCCTAAAATTTCACCCGGACCTCTTAATTTGAGATCAGATTCAGCCAGTTTCATGCCGCTGGCAGCGGTTTCCAGATATTTTAATCTTTTTAGATGCTGCAGGTTGCTGAAGAGAAAACAATAAGAAGTCAAATTGCGCCGGCCAATCCGGCCGCGCAGCTGATGAAGCTGGGCCAAACCGAAACGATCGGCGTCTTCAATCATCATGATCGTTGCCCGGGGAATGTCAATGCCGACCTCGACCACCGGCGTCGCGACCAGAATATCAATTTTCCCCCGCCTAAAAAGATTAATGACTTTTTCTTTTTCCTGAGACTTGAGCCGGCCGTGGAGCAGACCCAGTTTTAAGCCGCGGAAAATTTTCTTCAGTCTTTCGTATTCAGCCGCGGCCGCCCTGATGTCTTTCATCGCTTCTTTTTCTGACTCCTCGATTAAGGGACAGATAATAAATGCCTGCACCCGGTCTTTTTTAATCTGTTTTTTAATCCAGCGATAACCAGCGGCTCTTTTTTTCGGCGGCACTACCCAGGTTTTGACCCTGATTCGGCCCGGCGGCATTTCATCAATTAACGACAGATCCAGATCAGCATAAAGAGTCAGAGCGACAGTCCGCGGAATGGGCGTGGCGGTCATCGTCAAAAGATGAGGCACTTTGCCTTTTTTAATCAGCTCAGCGCGTTGGTTGACCCCGAAACGATGTTGTTCATCAATCACCGCCAAGCCTAAATTTTCAAATTGAGCGTGTTTATGAATCAAAGCATGGGTGCCAATCAAAATGTCAAATTTTAAATGACCAATGTCAAATTTTCTGCTTCCTGTAAAGAGGCCAATTTTTACTCCGTAAGGTTCAAGGAGGGTTTTAATAGTTTGATAATGCTGGTGAGCTAAAATTTCCGTGGGTGCCATCAGGGTTGACTGGAAATCGTTAAGGAAAACCGCATACATGGCGGCGGCAGCGACCACGGTTTTACCCGAGCCGACGTCACCTTCCAAAAGCCGATTCATCGGCTGCTTAGCGCTCAAATCATCAAGAATTTCTTTGAGCGACCGCTTTTGGCTGTTGGTGAGAGCAAAAGGCAAATTATTGACGAATTTAAGAATTTTCTTCTGGTCAATCAACAACGGCTGGGAAAGTTTTTGCTTTTGCCAGGCTTTCTTTCTCCGGAGACTGGCTAAATGGATGAGAAACATTTCTTCGAAAGCGAGTCGTTCTTTAGCTTGTTGAGCTTCAAGACGACTCTCGGGGAAATGGATTTGCTTAATCGCCGTTGGTAAGTCCAGTAGGCGGTATTTTTTTTTAATGACGCTCGGCAGCCAGTCCCTGAGAAGATGAAGGTTTTGTCTGATGAGTGGTGCCAGCCGCGAGCGCAGCCATTTGGAACTAACGCCGTAGGTTTCCGGATAAATCGGCACCAAGCGGCCGGTATGAATCGGGCTGCTGCCTGGCCGAAGAATTTCGTACTCAGGCGCCACCAGCATCACTTGCCGGCCGAAAAATTCAGCTTTACCGGCCAGGCTGACATCAGCCCCATTTTTTAATGTCCGGACTAAAAAAGGTTGGTTGAACCAAATGACATTGATTTGACCAGTCTCGTCGCTAATGACGGCTTTTTGCAGGCGCTTAGCGCTTTTAGTATATTCGTTTCTAATCTCTTTGATTTTTCCTTGGAGAGTGACGGTTTCGCCGGCTTGAACCTGATTTATTTTGGAAACTAAAGAATAATCCTGATAACGATGGGGAAAGTGATAAAAGAAGTCCTCGATCTTCTCAATGGTTAATTTTTGTAAGCGCTTTTCGTAGGTAGGGCCAACCATAAAAAGCTGTCCGGTTGGTGTTTTCAGGCTTAATTTTTTAGCACTCATAGCGCTATCTTCACAAACCGCCTCTTTCCTGCCCTAACAACCATGTTATTTTCGATTTTAATTTTTAATTTTTCATTTTTAATTTTAAATTTATTTATTTCCACCGCTCCCTGCTTAATCAGCCTTTTTGCTTCTCCTTTGGTTTTGACCAATTTAAGTTCCGCGAGTAAATCAACTATAGGATATTCTTTGGCGGCTAGCTTAACGACTTTGATTTTTTTCGGGACTTCTTTTTTTTGAAAAGTTCTAACAAAATCTTCTTCTGCTTCCTGGGCGGCCTTTTCACCATAATTTAATTTAACAATTTCAAAAGCCAGTTTCTTTTTTAGGTCCATGGGTTTCAGTTTCGGCAGCGGCAAGGAAACGGTTGTCAGCAGTTCAAAGGCCAAGCTGACTACCTCATCAGGGAAAGACATCACGCCGCCAAACATATCAGCCGGCGAGGCATTGAGAAACAAAGCGTTGCCCGCGGTTTTGCCGACTTTATTCCCCTGAGAATCAACCAAGAGTTTAGTCGTCATCACAAATTTCTCTTTTTTCTTTAACTTTTTCATTAAATCCCGGCCGACCAACATGTTAAACATTTGGTCAGAGCCGCCAATTTCCAAATCAACATTCATCTGAACCGAGTCATAGCCTTGCATTAAAGGATAAAGAAATTCGTGGAGATAGAGATCTTTTTCTGCCTGCAGTCGCTTTTGGAACATATCACGCTTGATGATCTGCTGGCAGGTTAAATGGCGAGACAGATGGAGAATGTCGGCCAGCGAGAGTTGAGAAAGCCACTGGCTGTTGAAAAGCATTCTTGCTGGATTTTTAGCGCTGAAGCGCAGGATGCGGCCGGCCTGCTCCCGCCAGTTTTGACAGTTAGCCAAGACCTGTTTTCTAGTTAGCTGCGGTCTAACAGATTCTTTGTCAGTCGGGTCGCCAATCATTCCGGTAAAATCGCCGACCAGAAAAATGACCTCGTAGCCCAAATCTTGAAACTGCTTGAGCTTCAGGAGGCCGACAAGATTGCCTAAATGAAGATTAGGCATCGAGGGATCAAAGCCTTGATAGAGCCGGATTTTCTTGCCCGATCGCAGCACTTTTTCCAAGGCGGCTCGGCTGGGATAAATTTTCTCCACTCCCCTCGTCAAAACTTCGTCAATTTTGTCCATGATTTATTGAATGATTATCGTGACCGGGCCGTCATTGATTAATTCTACTTCCATTTTAGCACCAAACTTGCCTTTTGCAACCTTAATGCCTTTTGCTTTTAACAACTCAACAAATTTTTTCAAAGAGAGGTTGGGCGATCAAGGCCTGACAGGGGTAGCCCCTGTCAGGGGGTTGTAATGGCGATAGTTGATTTGTTAAACTAAGCTTATGGGTTGGTGGCGACAATGGCAACGGCGACGGTCTGTTAGTCGGCGGCGGCGCTGGTCCGCCAGATGGCGGAGGCGAAAATATCCGAATTTAGCGGTGATGGTCTTTTTTTTGGTCTTGGCTGGTTTTCTGCTGACAACAGTGCTTTTTGCCTGGTACGCTAAAGACTTGCCTCGGCCAGACAAGGTTGTGCGCCGCGAAGGCTTTGCCACCCGGATTTATGACCGCAATGAGGTCCTGCTTTATGATGTTTACGGCGACCAGAAAAGAACTCCGGTTGAGCTTGATGAGGTGCCGGAATATTTAAAACAAGCGACGGTGGCCGTCGAGGACAAAGATTTTTATCAGCATCAGGGCTTTGATCTCCGCGGCTGGCTCAGGGCAATTTTTAACATTTTTTTCCGGCGTCGGCTTCAGGGCGGCTCCACCATCACTCAGCAATTAGTGAAAAATGTCCTTCTCAGTCCGGAACGAACCCTACCCAGGAAAATCAAAGAATTTATTTTGGCGATTCAGATTGAAAAAAAATACACCAAAGAGGAAATTCTGCAAATGTATCTAAATGAAGTCCCTTACGGCGGCACTGCCTGGGGCGCGGAAGCTGCCGCCGAGACTTACTTCGGCAAGAAGGCCAGCGAGCTGAATTTGGTGGAATCAGCGATTTTGGCGGGTCTGCCCAATCGGCCGACTGCTTATTCGCCTTTTGGCGCCAACCCCAAAGCCTACCTTGACCGGACCAAAAGCGTTCTGCGCCGGATGCGGGAAGATGGTTATATTGATCAGGAGCTGGAGAAGGAAGCCTTAGAACAACTGGAAAAAGTTGAATTTAAGCCCCAGGACGAAGGTCTGAAAGCGCCCCATTTTGTTCTTTACGTGAAAGAAATGCTGGTGGAGCGTTATGGGGAGAGTCTGGTTGAGCAGGGTGGCTTGAAAGTGATTACCAGCCTTGATTGGGAGCTTCAGGAAAAGGTCCAGAAAGTTGTTCAGGACCAGATTGCCAAAGTGGAAAATTTGGCCATTACCAACGGTGCGGCCATGGTGATTAATCCTCAAACCGGTGAAATTTTAGCCATGGTGGGCAGTAAAGATTATTTTGCCGAGGATTATGACGGTCAGGTGAATGTCTGTCTTTCTTTGCGCCAGCCGGGCAGTGCCATTAAACCGGTAACTTACTTGACGGCTCTGAAAAAAGGCTACACAGCGGCAACCCTGATGATGGATGTCAAGACTGAATTTCCCGGCGGTGTCGGCCAGCCGCTCTACGTGCCGGTTAATTATGACGGCCAACATCACGGACCAATGCAAATGCGTTACGCTTTGGGCTCTTCGATTAATATGCCAGCCGTGAAAATGCTGGCTCGGGTCGGCATTAAAGAGATGCTGGAAACCGCTTCAGAGATGGGTTTTACCACCCTGAGACCTTCTAGTAAGAACCTGGCTCGATTCGGCCTTTCTTTAACCCTGGGCGGCGGCGAGGTTCGCCTGATTGATATGGTCAGCGCTTATGCAAGCTTTGCCAACGCCGGCTTGAAAATCGAACCGCAGGCCATTTTAAAAGTTGAGGATCGACAAGGCAAGGTTTTGGAAGAATTTAAACCTGTTCAAGGCAAACAAGTGCTTGCCGCGGCCGAGGCTTTTCTTATTTCCCAGATTTTAATGGATAACAATGCCCGGTTAATCACTTTTCACGAGAACAGCAGTCTGCGGATTCACAATCATCAGGTAGCCGTCAAGACCGGGACTACCAATGACAAGCGGGACAACTGGACCATCGGTTGGAACCCGCGCTTTGTTGTCGGTGTTTGGGTCGGCAACAATGATAACAGCCCAATGAAAGAGGTGGCTTCCGGGGTCACCGGTGCGGCGCCGATCTGGCGCAGTTTGGTGTTGGAGGCGATTAACCAATACGGCTCTGAAGATTTTGTCGTTCCCAGCGAGATTGTGACCGCCGAGATTGATCAGTTTTCCGGGTTTTTAGCCCATGACGGGTTTCCCAGCCGAACTGAATATTTTATTAAAGGCACTGAACCCCAGGGAGAAGATCCGGTTCATGTGAAATTAAGGGTTTGTAAAGATATTAATCAATCTCTTTGCGGCGGCTGTGAGACTGAAGAAAAAGAATTTTTTATTTTGCAAGCCGAAAATCTTCGCGCGGAACAAGGCGATTGGCAGCGTTTTCTTGATGAATGGGTGGCTGGCCAGGGTGATGCTCGCTATCATCCACCGGCCAATGTTAATGAAGAATGTCCACCGACACCAACGCCTCGTCCAGAGGACGATCGGCCTTTGGCCGAGCCAACCGCGACTCCAGGGCCAGCCACGCCAACACCTACCCCGACCTTCAGCCCAACACCCACTCCTTCCCCCACCCCGACGCTTTAATTAAGACTTAAGATTGACTTGTTTGCCTTTTAATTTTTTGATAATTGCCTGCCTAACTTTTTCTATTTCTTGGTCAGTTAATGTTCGGCTGGGATGTTGATAGGTAATCCGCAGGGTGCGCTGGTTTTGGAAGCTATCGATTAATTCGACGCGTTGGATGAGGCGGCTGGTTTTTTCGATTAAACGAATTAATTCTCCGACCGGCGTTTGCGCTGCCACGAAAAAGCATAAATCCTCAACAATCGCCGGATATTTAGGAACAGGCAGATAGGTTTTCTGATTGCTGGCTAAGCTGAACAGCAGACGAGCATCAAGGTTAAAAATTACCAGCTGATCATTAATCGCAAAATTAGCCAAGACTACCGGCTGAATTTCGCCGACAACGCCGAGGAGTTTTTTCTCTTGCATAATTAAGGCGGTTCTCAACGGATGCCAAATAGCTGATAGCTGATAGCTGATAGCTGATAGCTGATAATTTTTAATCCCTAATTCGTCTAAGATTGCCTCGACGATGCCTTTAGCTTCGTAAAACTGGTTTTTTCCGGTGGCAACGCCGGTTAAGATTAATTTTTCTTCAGGAAGACGGTCCTTTCTTGGTAAATAGATATGAGCCAATTCAAAGATTTTAATTTTTTCAGCGCGAGTTTGGTTTTCAACCACCACCTGTAAAAGCGAAGGGATTAAGCTGGTGCGCAAATGCTCCAGTTCTTGGTTCAAAGGATTTTTCAGATGCAGACATTTACCCGGATCAAGGCCGGCTTTTTCCATTAGTTCGGTTGATTGCAATGAATAGGTATAAACTTCAGTCAAGCCCCAATTTTTCAAGGTATTTTTAAGCTTTTCTTCCCAGATAAAAGAGCCAGTAAAGGGTTGCGGGAAAGCGCCGGTTAATAATAATGAAGGCAAACGGTGATAGCCGTAAATTCGAGCGACTTCTTCAACCAAATCTTCGGGAATATTGATATCGCCATATCGCCAAGGAGGAACGGTAGCGGTTAGCGTCAAGTGGTTAGCGTCTAGGTCGATTTTAAAACCTAAAGATTGGAGAATCTTGATTACCTCTTCTTTGGCAATCTCAACCCCCAACTGTTGTTCGATTAAGCGAAAATAGATATTAATGATTTTCGATTGCGCAGGATGGGGATAAATGTCAATCAATTGGCTGGCGATTTTGGCGCCGCAGTTTTTTTGGAACATGGGAATTGCTTTTTTCATGGTTAAGATGACTCCTTCTGGCTCAACGCCTTTTTCAAAGCGAGCCGAAGCTTCAGTGCGGAAGTTCAGTTTTTGGCACTCGCGCCTGATGACCACCGGGTTATAAGTTTGCACAAAAAGAAGAACGCGAGTTGTTTTTTCATCAATCGCGGAATTTTTAGCGCCCATGACGCCGCAAAGATCAATAATTCTCTTTTCGCCGTCCTCGATAATCATTGAGCCGACTGGCAAGCCGCGCTTGACGCCATCAAGAGTGACGATTGATTCACCGGCCTGGCTTTTGCGGAGAATCATCTGAGCGCCTTTGATTTTGTCATAATCAAAAGTATGCATCGGCTGGCCTAGCTCCAGCATTAAATAATTAGCAATGTCAACCACGTTGTTGAGACTGCGAATGCCGGCTTTAGTCAGTCGCTCGCGAATCACTCTCGGCGAGGGCGCGATCTGAACATTGTCGAGAATAATGGCGGTAAAACGCGGACAAAGCGAAGTTTTAGTAATTTTAACCTCCAAAGGCAATAATTGGGTCGTTTGAGGAATTTCCGGCGCGGCTAGTTTTTTCAGTTTGGCTGTCAGGCCGTAGCGAGGTAGAATAGCCGCCAGTTCCCTGGCCAAGCCGTAAATCGCCAAACAATCCGGCCGATTGGTGGTGATTTCAATATCATAAACCCAGTCGGTGTCAACTTGGTTGATTTTCTCCACTGACTGACTAGATAGCGACAGATATTCAGCGATTTGTTTAACCGTCGCTTTGGTTTTTAAATGCTCTCTTAGCCAAGAATCAGGTACTAAAATATTCATCTATTAAAATTGGTTTAAAAAGCGCAAATCATTTTGATAAAGCACCCGTAAATCATCAATTTTTAAGCCAGACTTCATCATTAAAACCCTTTCCACGCCCCAGCCAAAAGCAAAGCCGGCGTAGCGCTGGCTGTCAAGGCCGCCGTTTTTCAACACTGTCGGATGGACCATACCGGCGCCGCCCAGTTCTAACCAGCCTTCTTTGCAAAAACGGCAGCCTTGGCCGGCGCAAAGATCACAGCTGATATCAACCTCAAAAGAAGGTTCGGTAAAGCGGAAATGAAAAGGCCGGATGCGGCTGCGGCGTCCCCGGCCAAAATAAGTTTTTATAAAATAATCTAAAGTGCCTTTCAGGTGAGGAATGCTGATGTTCTTATCAATCACCAACCCTTCGAACTGATGAAACATCGGTGCATGGGAAACATCAGACTGGCGGCGGTAGCACTTGGCAATATTAATCATTCTGATTGGTGGTTTAGTTCGTTTCATTTCCCGGAGCTGTCCGGAAGAAGTATGAGGTGTCAGCACCATCTGGCCAAAGCGAGGATGAGAAGCTGTGTCCACGAAAAAAGTTTCCCATTCGTCCCGAGCCGGATGGTCCGGCGGCATATTCAGGCCGGTAAAAGCATACCAATCCCATTCAACTTCTGGGTAGCGAACGCGAACAAAACCGATTTTTTCGAAAACCGCGCTGATGTCCCGAATCGCCTGGGTGACCAAATGCAAATGTCCTTGAGGCGGTTTTTTTCCGGCTGCGGTCACATCCAGCCATTCTTGTTTTAATCCGCCAATGTTTCTCTGGAGTTTACCCTGAGCTTGTCGAAGGGCTGCTTCAATTGCTTTTTTGACATCATTAACCACCCGGCCGGTTTGGGCTTTTTCTTCCGGCTCTAACCTGACGATTTCTTTCAGATATTCGTTAACTTTTCCTTTCCGGCCCAAAAACCGCACCCGAATCTCTTCGAGTTCTGTCTCGCTTCCCGCCTCCCCAATTAACACCAAGGCCTCATTCTTAAGATTCAACAACTTTTCCCGCAGCATAAAAACTATTTTACCACAGGTTTTTATTGACTTTTCTTGACGATTTCCTGGAAAGTTTTGGGGTTGGAGATAGCCAGGTCAGCGAGAATTTTCCGGTTTAGTTGAATTTTAGTGGTTTTGAGTTGTTTGATGAACTGACTATAGGATATATCTTGGTCAGAAAGAGCGGCGTTGATGCGTTGAATCCATAAACTTCGTAGATTTCGCTTACGCATTTTCCGGCCGATATAAGCGTACTGGCCGGCGCGGAGAACCGCTTCGTTAGCCCGCTTAAAAAGCTTGCTGCGCGTCATCCGATAACCCTTGGCCAGCCTGATGATCTTTTTATGCCCCTGATGCCGCACAGTTCCGGTTTTAACTCTCATTTTAGACTCCGAGCATTCTCTTAAGTTTTTTAGCGCGCTGACCAATAATTCTCCGTTTACTGCGGCTATGAATCAACTGACCGCTTTTGGTCAGCCGAAACCTTTTCTTAGCTGCTTTTCTGATTTTCATCTTTTTCTTTTTCATGTTTCTTTGGTTTGAAAATCATCATTAATAAATTGCCTTTTAAATCCGGCGGCTGGTTGACTTCAGCCAGGGTTTTCATCTCATCTTGCACCCTTTGCAGCAACTGATAGCCGAACTCCTTTCTAGTAATCTGCCGGCCGCGGAAAAAAATATTAAACCGCACCCGATCGCCGCCGGCGAGAAACTTTTCTGCCCGCTTTAGGCTTCTTTGAAAATCGTGGTCTTCAATAAAAAGACTCAGCTTAATCTGCTTTAAATCCGGCCGTCTTTTTCTTCTTCTTCTTTGACTCTTGGTTTCGCCGCCGGCCTCTCTTTTTTTCTTTTCTTCGAAAAGAAACTTTCTAAAATCAACGATTTTACAGACCGGCGGTTTGGCCTGAGGCGCGACCTCAACCAAATCCAGGCCGGCTGACTGCGCCCTTTTTAAAGCCTCGGCGATGGCCAGAACTCCGATTTGCTTGCCTGTCTGATCAATCAACCGGACTTCAGCGGCCCGGATGTATTGATTCGTATTGTAAAACCTGCCCCGCGCCACTATTGTTTTTTCTCAACCTCTTTGTTGATTTTCACTAACAACTGTTCAAGCTTCAGGGCCACTGAATCACTCGAGCCTCTTTGCCGCACAGAAATAGTTTGATTTTTCACCTCTCTTGGTCCTAATATTAACATATAGGGAATTTTTTGCAACTCGGCGTCGCGGATTTTCGCCTGAACTGTTTCCGGTCGGCTATCCAGATCAACCCTTATTTTTGCTGTTGTCAGCTTAGCCTGAATTTTTTCGCCATATTTTTGCTGTTGATCAGTAATCGGCATAACGACAGCCTGGATCGGCGCCAGCCAAACCGGGAAAGCGCCGCCAGTGTGTTCAAGATAAACCCCCAGAAAACGCTCCAAAGAGCCTAAGAGCGCCCGATGGATCATGAACGGCTCATGGGTTTTACCGTCTGGACCAACGTATTTCATTTTGAACCGGCCGGGCAAATTAAAATCAAACTGGATGGTGGAAAGCTGCCATTTCCGGCCGAGAGAATCAGCCACTTTAAGATCAATCTTAGGTCCATAAAAAACCGCCCCGCCAACGTCTAAAACATAATCTTTGCAACCAACGGCTGCCAGGGCTTTGCTGAGGGCTTTTTCTGCCATTTTCCAGCCCTGGCTAGAGCCGGCATATTTTTGCTTGTTTTTCGGGTCTCTCACCGACAAGATCATTTCAAAATCTTTAAAGCCGAAAGCATTTAAAATAAAGAAAGTGAGCTTGAGAGCCGCCACCAGTTCAGCGTGTAATTGATCCGGCCGGCAAATAATATGGGCATCGTCTTGGGTAAAACCCCGCACCCTGGTGAGGCCATGTAAAACTCCGGCTTTCTCATAGCGATAGACCGTTCCCATTTCTGTCCAGCGCAGCGGCAGTTCTTTATAACTTCTAGGCCTGAAATTATAAATCTTTACTTGGAGAGGGCAATTCATCGGCTTGAGGCGATATTTTTCCTGATCAATGCCAAAAGAACGATACATGCTTTCTTGATAAAACTCGAGATGACCAGAGTGCTGCCAGAGAGCTTCGCTGGCAAGATGAGGGGTAGAAACCGGCTGATAACCCCTTTCAAGATAAGTATTAAAAGCAAATTCCATAATTTTATGGCGGATAAAAGCGCCTTTTGGCAGCCAGAGCGCTAGGCCTTGGCCAACTTCGTCGTCAAACATAAACAGCTCCAGCTCCTGGCCTAATTTGCGGTGGTCGCGCTTTTTGGCTTCTGCTTGAAGCCGCAGATATTCGTCAAGTTCTTCCTGCGTTGGGAAACAGGTGCCGTAAATCCGGGCCAGCATTTTATTTTTTTCATCGCCATGCCAATAAGCGCCGGCGATTGACAAAAGTTTAAAGGCGCCGATTTCTCCGGTTGATTTCAGATGCGGACCGCGGCAAAGATCAACAAATCCTGAGCTTGTCGAAGGGCCGCCGGTCCAGTAAACCGTAGCTTTTTCCTGGCGTTTGGCAATTTCATCAAGCCATTCTTTTTTATAGGGATTAGCCGGGAAAAGTTTCCGCGCTTCTTTAACGCTGAGGACTTGGCGCCGGATGGGTAAATCCTGATTGATAATTTTAGCCATTTCGGCTTCAATCTGGGGAAAATCAGCTTCAGAGATTTTATGGACTTGCCCTGAGCTTGTCGAAGGGTCAAAATCAAAGTAAAAACCATCAACGATCGCCGGCCCCATCGCCATCAGCAGGCCGGGATAAAGCCTGAGCATCGCTTGCGTTAAAACATGCTCGCAAGAATGCCGCATGACTGAAAGCTGATCTTGTTTATTCATATTTTAGTGGGCGAAACAGGATTCGAACCTGTGACCCTTGCCATGTCAAGACAATGCTCTAACCTCAGCCAAAGGCTGATCGTCCTCTGGACGAAACTGAGCTATCCATCCTGTGGGCTCGAGAGGAGTCGAACCTCTGACCTTTACTATGTCAAAGTAACGCTCTAACCAACTGAGCTACGAGCCCCAATTTTCGATAATTATTTTTTTAAATTTCTTGCCGACGCCGCTTTTAAAAAACCTTTCTCTTTGTCGAGCATCAGCCTTACAAATAAAATTTTCAAAGTAAACGAGCTTTAAAGGCTTATTCTCTTTGCTCCATTTATTGCTTCCGGTATTGTGCTCTTTGATTCTTTTTTTAGGATCTTTACCGGTAAAACCAACATAGACTTTATCGTTTTTTAAACTTTTAGCTAAGTATACATAATACATTTTAACTGAACGCGCTAACCTCAGCCAGAGGCTGATCGTCCTCTGGACGAAGTTGCGCCACCCGCCCAAAAGAGTAAAAACATTATACTGAAAAAGCGGCTGGGATACAAGAAGAAATTAACCGGCTTGGGTGGACATGTAGCGCTCGGAGCTGAGGGTAAACTTGGTGCCGGATTTCTGCGCCTGAAACCAGTAATAATTTCTTTTCTTTTTGCAGTAATTCTTCCACTCGCATAACCAGTCTTTTGATTCCTGGACTTTCTTCCGGAACAAAACCAGCCACTGCCGCAGTCTGACGAAGAAATTCAGATGATAAACGCCGGGAGCGATAAGAGCTTCGGTGGCCGCGATTTTCAGGCCTTGGTCTAGACCAGCAATTTCATTGACCAGGGTTTTTAATTCCGCCTGGATGGTTTTGATTTGAAACTGGGTTTCTTGCTCGGCTGAAGTCCAGATAATCTTTTCCTCGCTTCTTTTTCTTTCGAAAAATTGACGGGTGCGCTGTTCAGCTTTCTTTTCCGTTGCCTCCAGCTGTTGGCTAAAATCAGTTGAGGGTTTTGAAGATAAGGTTTTATCCAGGTTTTCGAAAAAACCAATCCCCTTGGTTTTCTTTTTCATTAGCCGGAAGATATCATAAATCCATCAGTTTGTCAATGGTTTTCTGGCGCCGCAGCACTGAGGCCAGATAATATTTTTGTGCGGCCAGATTTTTCTTTTCCGCTTCGGTCTGAGCTGATTTTTGAATTAAGGCTTCAAGATCTTGATCGCTGACAGTCACTTTTAAATCATCAGCGACTTCGTTAAGAATCAATTCCAGCTGCAGGTTGCTGACTGCCGCCGCGGTCTGCTCCTGGCGCAATTGGCTGGCGGTCTTTTTCACCGAAGCTAAATAACTTTCCAGGCTTAAACCAAGTTTCTTGATTTCGTCCAGAAGTTGGGCTAAAGATCGGCTGACTTCGCTTTCCACCAGCAAGGCTGGCAGTTCCAGCTTGGCTGTTTTGGTCAATACCTGAAAAATCTTCGCCAGCTTTTCCTGAGCCAATTGCTGTTCGTCTCTTTTCTCTTCTTTTTCAGCCTGGCCAGGCACCCAGATTTTACCGGCTTTCAGCTCCTGCTTAATTTGTGCCTGATAATTGCCGAGAGCGACTGTTGGCTTTTCGCAGGTGACCGCGGTAAACTGCCAGTCTTTTTTCTCTTCGGTTTTCAAGGGCTTAATCTGGGGAGAAACAATCGGTTTCAACTGATGTTCTTGAACGGCCTGGCGGTAAGCTTGAGAAAGCAAGTCCGGCAGCATTTCCTGATAAATAGCGGTTTTGCCGATTTTTTCTTCCACGGTTTTTTGGGGTACCTTGCCTTGGCGAAAACCCGCTAGCTTGACGGTTTTAGCGACCTTCTCCAGCGTGTCGGCGTAAGCTTGTTTCACCTCTTCCCAGGAGATGGTGATGGTTAATTTAAAAGTTGATTTAGGTAGTTTTTCTACCTGGCTTTTGATTTTCATTTCGTCTTCCCCATCTTAGCTTACAAGACAGTCTTTTATTATAAGAGCTTGCTCGCTTCGCTGCGCTTCCTCATATAATTAATATTAATTATACCATCTTGGCGTCCGAAAATGAACCATTTTGCCTTTTTTCACCATTGCCTCCGGCTGAGAATTTTGGAAAAAAACCAAGTTGGGACGACAAAACCGAGATTAACCAGAAAAGTTAAGAAATAGGCGCGGCTGATTTGACTAGCCATCTGTTGAGCAGGGCCGATGACCAGCGGCGTTAATCGGTCTAGGACGCCAAAGAGATAAAGAGCGATAAGAATAATCGCCAGCCAGGCTGCCAAGCCTAGCCAGGTGCGGCGGTCGCTCGGACTGGTAAACATCGTGTTGCTGATGGCAAAGATCAAATAAAGAAAAAAGAGATTTTGGGGGTCAGCTAATCGAAAAATGGCGATCAGAGCCACGGTGCCGACGATCAGCGGCGCTAGGCCAATTAAAGACTGGCGAATCGGATCTGTTTTGGCCACCTCAATGCTCGCCATTCTTTTTTCGTCAGGAAAAAGATCAATGGCACCGCTGGGCACCAGCAACAGACTGGCCAGGAAAAAGTGAGACAGCTCATGAATGGCGACGCCAGGAAAAAAAATCAGAAAATAAATCTTGGCAAAGGCTTTGGGGCCGGTCAGCCGGCTCAATGACTGACTCAACGCCTGCCGCGAAAAAACCAGCAGTAAAAAACTAACCACTAAAAAAACGAGGCTCTTC
>CAZTEW010000002.1:0-63937 GCA_964612215.1 uncultured Gammaproteobacteria bacterium | reverse complement strand
ACGGCGGCGGTTTTTGCCGATTTAGGGAATCAGGTTTATGGCTTAGACGTAGACAAATTGAAAATTAAAAGTTTAAAAGCAAAAACTGTCCCTTTTTACGAGCCTGGTTTAAAAGAATTGCTTCAGAAAAATATTGATGCCGGCAGATTAAAATTCACCACTTCATATCAGCAAGCCCTGGCCGGAGCGGAAATCGTTTTCATCTGCGTCGGCACGCCGGCTAAAAGTAACGGTGATTATAATTTAGACTATGTTTTTCAGGCGGCAGAATCAATCGCCCGGAATCTAGCTGGCTATGCTTTAGTGGTCATCAAAAGCACGGTGCCGCCGGGCACTAACGACCAGGTAAAAGAAATTATGGAACAGGTCACTAAAATGCCGTTTGATTTGGCGGCCTGTCCGGAATTCCTGCGCGAGGGTTCGGCAGTCCATGACGCGTTGCATCCGAGCCGAATTGTCATTGGCGCCGACAATTACCGGGCGGTGAAACTATTGCAAAAACTGCATCAGCCTATCAAGGCGCCGCAAGTGATTTGCGATGCCAAAAGCAGCCAGACAATTAAGTATGCCGCCAATGCCTTTTTATCCACCAAGATTTCTTTTATTAATCTGATTGCCCGGCTTTGCGATCAAACCGGCGCTGACATTATCAAAGTGGCGGCAGGTTTGGGTCTGGATCCGCGCATCGGCAGAGATTTCCTGCAAGCCGGCCTCGGCTACGGCGGTTCATGTTTCCCAAAAGATACCTGGGCTTTGACTGCTTTTGCCAAACAGCAAAAGGTTGATTTCGGTTTTTTGCGAGCCGTGGACAAAATCAACCGCACCCAGATTGACTATTTTAGCGCTAAAATCAGCCGCCGGCTCGGCGGTGATTTAAAAGGTAAGGTGGTGGCGGTTCTAGGCCTGGCTTTTAAACCCGAGACTGATGATTTACGGGAAGCGCGGAGCGTGTTGTTAATTAAAAAACTGCAGCGCTTGGGCGCAAAAATCAGCGCTTATGATCCGGCGGCGATGAAGAATGCGAAAAAAATTCTGAAAAAAATCAGCTATGCCGCGGATGCTTATCAGGCAGTCAAAGGCGCTGATGTTTTAGTTTTGGTGACCGAGTGGAGTGAATTTCAGGATTTGGACTGGCAGCAAGTGAAAGGCTTGATGCGTCAACCGATTGTCGTTGACGGCCGCAACTTTTTTAACCCGGAAAAATTAAAGAAACTTGGTTTTATCTACGAAGGAGTGGGCCGGAGATGAAGAAGGCTTTGATTACCGGCATTGCCGGTCAGGATGGTTCTTATTTAACAGAACTGCTTTTGGAAAAAGGCTACCAGGTGGCCGGCTTAGTTTTGAAAAAAGAAAGCCTGGCTAATATTCTGCCGGTTCAGGAGAAGATTAAGATTTATCAAGGCGACCTACAGGACAAAAATTCTCTGGAACGAGTGATGACCGCGGTAAAGCCCGATGAGCTTTATAATCTGGCGGCCATTAGTTTTATGCCTCTTTCCTGGCAAAAGCCCAGCTTAGTGGCTGATGTCAATGCTTTAGGAGTCGGACGGATTTTAGAAATCATTCAGGAAAAATTACCCAAAACTAGATTCTTCCAAGCTTCATCAGCCGAAATTTTCGGCCGGACGGCAAAAAGTCCGCAGAACGAAAAAACGCCGATTATGCCGCTGAATCCCTACGCCGCCTCTAAGGCCTTTGCTCATTTTCTGGTGCAGTCTTTTCGAGAGAAATACGGACTTTATGCCTGTTCCGCCATTTTTTACAATCACGAGTCAGAGCGCCGGCCGCCAGAGTTTGTCACCCGGAAAATCACCCAAGGTGCGGCCAAAATTAAACTGGGTTTAGCCAAGAAGCTGGAATTGGGCAATTTGACGGCTCAACGCGACTGGGGTTATGCGCCGGATTATGTCCTGGCGGCCTGGCTGATGCTGCAGCAAAAGGGTCCAGGGGACTATGTGATTGCCAGCGGCAAGTTGCATTCAGTGGAAGATATTTGTAAAATTGCTTTTGCAGCCGTCGGCCTAGATTGGCAGCAGTCCGTGGTAGTGAAGCGGGAATTTTTCCGCCGGGAAGGACCGGAAAAAAGACTCGGCGACGCTTCCCGGGCGAAAAGAATCTTAGGCTGGCAACCCAGCGTTTCTTTTGAAAAAATGATTGAAAAAATGACTAATTACGACCTAGAAATGTTATCGAGAAAATGAAAAAGAAGGCCTTGATTACCGGCATTACCGGCCAAGACGGTTCCTATCTGGCCGAGCATCTGCTGGATTTGAATTACCAGATTTTTGGTTTGCAGCGCCGCCTGAGCACTAACGGCTGTGAGAGAATTAGCCACCTGCTGGATAAAATTGAGCTGGTTGACGCTGATCTTCTAGACCAGTATTCTCTGATTCGAGCGATGAAGAAAGTTAAGCCGGATGAGATTTACAACTTAGCTGCTCAGTCTTTTGTCGGCTCTTCTTTTCAGCAGCCAGTTTATACTGGTGAGGCGACGGCTTTGGGAGTGACGCGGATGCTGGAAGCGATGCGTCATGTCTGTCCGAAAGCGAAATTTTATCAGGCTTCGAGCAGCGAGATGTACGGCCAGGCAGAAGAGACGCCGCAGAACGAAAAAACCCGGTTTCATCCCCGGAGTCCCTATGGAGTGGCTAAAGTTTATGGCCATTGGATAACGATTAATTATCGCGAAGCCTATCGGCTTTTTGCGGTTTCCGGCATTCTGTTTAACCACGAGAGTCCTCGTCGCGGGCTCGAGTTTGTTACTAGAAAAATTAGCCTAGGGGTCGCCCGGATTAAACTCGGCCGGCAAAAAAAGCTAGTTTTAGGCAATTTAGAAGCCCGGCGGGATTGGGGGTTTGCCGGCGACTATGTGCGGGCGATGCGCTTAATGCTGCAGCAAAAAGAACCATCGGATTTTGTCGTCGGTATGGCTGAAAACCACTCGGTAAAAGAATTTGTGGAAGAGGCCTTCAAAGTCGCCGGTCTTAAAAACTGGCGCCAGTACGTTGAAAGTGATGAAGAATTTTTACGGCCATCAGAAGTTGACCAGCTTTTAGCTGATGCTTCCCGAGCGAGAAAAATCCTGGGTTGGCGGCCAGAAGTCAGCTTTAAAGACCTAGTGACAATGATGGTTGAAGCTGATTTGGAACGAGAAAAAAGACGATGAAAAGTTTGATTGCCGGCGGCGCGGGCTTTATTGGCGCCCATTTAGTCGAAAAGCTTCTGCAGGTAGGCCATCAGGTAATTTGTTTGGATAATTTTATTACCGGCCGTCGTGAAAATATAGCCTCTTTTCTGAAAAACCCAAAATTTTCTTTAATAGAAGAAGATATTACTAAATTTTCAATTTTAAATTTTAAATTTTCAATTGATTTTATCTATCACCTAGCTTCGCCGGCTTCGCCGGTTGATTACCAGAAGTATCCGATTGAAACCTTAATGACCAACTCGCTCGGTACTTATCATTTATTGGAGTTGGCTAAGCAAAATCAAGCCCGCTTTTTACTGGCTTCTACTTCTGAGGTTTATGGCGATCCCCAAGAACATCCGCAAAAAGAAACTTACTGGGGAAATGCGAATCCGGTTGGGCCGCGAGCTTGTTATGATGAGGCGAAGAGATTTGCCGAAGCCCTTGGTGTTAATTATCAGCGCCAGTTTAATCTCGATCTCAGGATTAGCCGCATTTTTAACACTTATGGTCCGAAAATGCGCTCTGATGACGGCCGGGTGGTTTCGACTTTCATTAATCAAGCTCTCAGGGACGAACCAATCACTGTTTTTGGCCAGGGCCAACAAACCCGCTCTTTTTGTTTTGTCAGCGACATGGTTGATGGTCTACTGAAAGCGATGAACAATGAGCAGACTAATGGAGAAATTTTTAATTTAGGGTCGCCTGAAGAAATTCGGATAATTGACTTGGCAAAACTGATTAAAGCCATGACTCAAAGCCGGTCGGTAATTAAGTTCGAAAGCTTACCGACTGATGATCCGGTTAAGCGTCAGCCGGACATTAGCCAGGCTAAAAAAATCCTTAAATGGCAACCGATGATCGGATTAGAAGAAGGGTTGCGGAAAACCATTGATTATTATGAAAATCGTTAATATTATCCCGACTTATAACGAAAAAGAAAACATCGGCTTGATGCTGACCGCGCTGACTAAGATTGCTCGGGATAATCCCCAGTATCAATTCGCAACGCTGGTGGTTGATGACGATTCGCCTGACGGCACCGGTGAGGTGGTCAAGGAATATATGAAAAAAGATTCTTCGGTGGAACTCATCACTGGTCTTAAAAAAGGCCTAGGTCATGCTTTGATTCGCGGCTACCAGTACGCGATGGAGAAGATGCAAGCTGAGGTGATTATTCCTAATGATTGCGATTTTTCTTTTGATCCCAAGCACATTGTTGATTTGCTGGCCAAAATAGAAGCCGGTGATGATGTCGTCGTCGCTTCCCGGCACGTGGGTCAGGCTGGCACCGAAGGCTGGAGCCTTTTCCGGAAACTTAATCATTGGGTGGCCAACGACCTCTTTGCTACTTACGTGGCCGGCATTAAGGAAGTTAAAGATCATAACGGTAACTTTAAAGCGATTCGGGTCAGAGGCGTTCTGGATCAGGTCCCTTTAGACCAGCTGATGAATAAAATTAAGGTTCGCGGCTTTGGCTTTCAGGCCTATATTCTTTACGCTCTTTCAAAGGTGACGGATAAATTTAGCGAAGTACCGGTAGTTTTCAAATTCCGAACCAGGGGCGAGGCGAAGATTGGTAAAAAATATCTTAAAAGTTACTTGCGGGACGTTTTTGAATACATGAAGCTGGCGATTTTAATCCGCTTAGACCGCTCAGCCCGCTTTATTAAATTTGCGGTTGTCGGCGGCACTGGTTTAGTGATTCAGACAGTCGTTTATTATTTACTTGCTTTCGGTATCAAAGCAGTTACTCCAGCCTTGGCCACGATTCTCGGTGGCCAGCTGGCGATTATTTCTAACTATCTTTTAAATAATCTCTGGACTTTCCGGGACAAAAGAATCAACCAGCCGGCTAAGTTTTTATTTAAATTTCTTCAGTTTTGGCTGACATCAAATATTGCTGTTTGGTTATTACAGGGAGGGATTGTCCGTTTAGGTGAAATTTTAGTGACTCCGGAAAGCATTTTCATTCATGCCTTCTTTGTTTTAGGTTTAGTAGCGACCATCGCCTGGAACTACACCATCTACAACCGCTTTATCTGGAAAACTCGATAATGAACTTCGTTTCTCAAATCCTGATTATTCTGGCTGTTTTTGTCAAAAACCTGATTTCCAGTTTAGGCTATTTCGGCATTGTTTTGGCGATGGCCATCGAATCCGCCTGCATTCCTTTGCCTTCGGAAATTATCATGCCTTTCTCCGGGTTTTTAGTGGCTCTGGGTGCGTTTAATTTCTGGCTGGTGGCTTTGGCCGGCGCCATTGGCTGCCTTTTAGGGTCAGCCTTGGCTTATTGGTTAGGAGCGCGTTTTGGCGAGGAGATTGTCCGCCAGTTAATCCGGCGCTGGGGAAAATTTGTTTTGGTTTTTGAGTATGAACTGGACGAAGCGATTCACTGGTTCCAAAAACATGGCGAAGTGATTGCCTTTACCTCGCGATTATTACCCGTAGTCCGGACTTTTATTTCCTTGCCGGCCGGAATTAGCCGGATGAACTTCCCTAAGTTTGCTTTTTATACGACCGTCGGTTCGTTTCTCTGGTCAGCGGCTCTAGCCTGGCTGGGAGTGAAACTAGGAGAAAATTGGGATTCTCTGGGTGGCTATTTTCATAAATTCGACGCGGTTTTGGTTGGCCTTTTTCTTGCTGCCGGCATCGGCTACTTCCGCCACAAGCTTAAACGTCACCGCCACTGGCAAAATAAAAATAAAAATCAACTCCAAAATTGACAAATTATGACACCTGTGATAATTTGTCAAGAGCTGAAAATAGCCATTTAGGAGACCGTGAAAGTTAGAATTGCCCATGCGGCATTTGCTGTTCTTCCTGTTTCAGAATCTCTTACCCCAACAAACCTTATGTTGTTTTCCAATTGAGGAGGAATGCTTAAGCTACAGAGATGTTCTTCTGGTCCAATACAGCCCATAAGCTTTTCTCCTGGCTTAAGCCTGTGGTTCATTTCTTGCCAAGTAGCGGGTTTTTCTGCTCTGTGCACATCTCATAAGATAACACAAAAGCTGATTCCTGTCAATCAAACGCTTAGATAATGCTTTTTAGCCTTCTATGTTATACTTTTGGTGATGAAGATTGCAGCACTTTCGGTGTTTTTTCCGGCGTATAACGAAGAGAAAAATATTAAGAAAACAGTGAACGCTAGCGTCGAGAAGCTGAAAAAAACCGCTGGGAGTTATGAAGTCATTGTGGTTGATGACGGCAGTCTTGATCAAACAGCGGTGATTGTCAAAAAGCTGATCAAGAGAAACCCAAGAATTAAGCTCATTGCTCACACGCCGAACCGCGGCTATGGCGCTGCCCTGAAATCTGGCTTTACTCATTGCCAATATCCCTGGATTGCCTACACTGATTCTGACGGTCAATTTAACTTCCAGGAGATTGATAATTTTCTAGATCGACGCGATGAAGCTGATTTAATTATCGGCTATCGCTCGCCGCGCCGCGATCCCTGGCAGCGGATTTTAATCGGCCAGATGCTGAAATTTTGGAATCTGATTTTTTTCGGTCTTTGGATGCATGACGTTGATTGTGGTTTTAAGTTGATCAAAAAAGAAGTGATTGACCAAATTGGCACTTTACAAACCAGCAGCGGCATGACTGCAACTGAGCTCTTGGTGAAAGCGAAAAAATCTGGTTTTAAAATTATAGAAATTCCAGTGACTCATTATCCGCGTCAAGCGGGTCGGCAAACCGGCGCTGATCCGCAAGTAATCTGGCGGTCAATCAAAGAAAGTTTTCGCTTATGGCAAAGCTTAAGCAATTCATAATTCGTTATTCGTTATTCATAATTCTAGTTCTGGCCGCTTTTATGCGGCTTTACCGGATCAGTGAATACATGACTTTTCTCGGTGATGAGGGCCGGGACGTTTTGGTGGTTAAGCGGATGTTGGTTGATCATAAATGGACTTTGCTTGGACCAACCGCCAGCGTCGGCGGCTTTTTCTTAGGGCCAATTTATTACTATTTCATGTTGCCTTTTTTGTGGGCTTGGCGCTTGGATCCGGTTGGGCCAGCCATTATGGTCGCTCTTTTTGGGATGGCGACTGTTTATTTGATTTATCGGGTCGGTCAGGAATTTTTTGGTAAGGTTGGCGGATTAATGGCGGCCAGTCTTTATGCTTTATCGCCGTTGGTGATTGTTTATTCCCGGTCGTCTTGGAACCCGAATCTGGTGCCGTTTTTCAGCTTATTTTACATCTGGTCTCTTTATCAGATTGTGAAAACCAACCGCTGGCAATGGTGGCTCAGCGCTGGTGTCAGTCTCGGTATCGGTCTCCAACTGCATTATCTTTTTACTTTTCTGATCCCGATGGGGGCTGCTTTCTTACTGATTTATAAAAGAAAGAAAGCAGATCTTAAGCTTTGGGGAATAAAGGTGTTAGGCGGCATTGCGGGTTGGTCGCCGTTTCTTTTATTCGAACTGCGTCATGGCTTTCCCAATGCCCGCACCATCTATGATTTTATTTTTCGCGGTAAAGAAACCGGGTTTGTCGCCGAGAAGCTGGGGATAAAACTGGCCGACATTGTTTTTCGACTTTTCGGCCGATTGCCACTTGCTTTTCCCTCTCCAGAACATTTTTACCGCTATGACCAACAGCGTTGGCTGTTGGAATCTTGGCGCTGGGGGGTGATCTTTTTATTAGTCAGTGCTTTAGCACTGTTGCTTTGGCAAACAATTAAGAAACGGCGACCAGATCAACTTTTGCTTCTTTTTTGGCTGGTTTTTGGCGTTGGTCTATTTTCGTTTTACCGCCGGGCGGTCTATGACTATTATTTGGGGATCATGTTTGCTTTGCCTTTTTTATTGGTAACCAATTTATTGGTTTTCTTAAGCCGCAAAAAAATATTACACGGCTTAGCTGTTTTCTTGTTTATCAGTCTGTTGTTAGTTAACTGGTGGCAGCGGCCGATTAAATCACCTGGCAACAATCTCGTGCTTCATGCTCAACAAGTGGCTGATTTTATTCTTGAGTGGGATGAAGATCAGCCGCTGAATTTTGCTTTGATTACCGCTAATAATTCTGATCATGCTTATCGCTACTTTTTAGAGACCGGTGGTAATCCACCGGTGGTGATTCAAACTTACGAATCTGATCCGGAAAGAGAAAGCGTGACTGATCAACTTTGGGTGGTTTGCGAAATGGACGAATGCAAGCCCCTAGGCCATCCGCTTTGGGAAATAGCTGGTTTTGGCCGGGCGGAAATCATTGATCAGGGACAAGTTAATTTTGTCACCATCATGAAATTGGTTCATTGGCAAGGCGAAGATGAAATTCAAGAAGAATAAATTTCTCTGGCTGATTCTTTTTTTATCGTTGTTGCCAGGACTGGTGATTTTCCGGTCGTCATTAATGCTTCATACGCATGACGGTCCGGTTCATTTGGCGAGAATGGCGGCTTGGTTTCAGGCGGCTGAAGACGGTCAATGGCCGCCGCGGTGGGCGAGTGGACTAGATTACGGTTACGGCACGCCGATTCTGATTTTTACTTATCCTTGGCCGTATTTTCTCAGCTATTTATTCTTGAAAACCGGCTTAGGGTTGGTTTTCACTTATAAACTGGTTCTTTTTCTAAGTTTTTTATTTTCCGGGCCGTTAATGTTTCTGGCCGGCCGCGAACTCTTGACTGACGAGAGAAAAGCCTTTTTACTGGCCTTGTTTTATCAGTTTCACGGTTTTCGTTTAATCGAAATGCTGGTCCGCGGCGCTTTCGGCGAGGTTTGGACTTATGCTTTTTTAGCTTTGGCTTTATGGGGCATCGCCAAGATTTTTAAACAAAATTATCGTCAGGGATTTTTCTTGACGGTTTTGGGAGTGGCTTTGTTAATTTTGACTCACAATTCGATTAGCCTGGTTTTCTTTAGTGCCCTGCTGCTTTTTACACTGCTGGCCGCGCCGAATTGGTCAAGTCGAGTTGTTGCTTGGTTAGCGGCCGGTTGGGGGATGGCGCTGGCCAGCTGGTATTGGCTGCCGGCCTTATTGGAAAGAAAATACACTTATGGCGATTTATTCATGAAAAACCTGTATTTAGAGCATTTTCCGAGCTTAAAGCAATTATTTGTTCCTAATCTTCTTAATCAAGCCTGGGGTCAGGTTCATGATATTAGTGTTCAGGTGGGCTTATTGCCGCTGTTGAGCTTGGCGCTGGCCGGTTGGCTGGTTTGGCAAAAAAAGCTACCGGTATGCGAAAAACGACTGGTTATTTTTTCTTGGTTGTTGTTTTTGATTTGTCTGGTAGTGATGCAGGAAATTTCAATTCCTTTGTGGCAGCGAATGCCGGTGCTGCGGCAGTTTCAATTTTCCTGGCGCTTTTTGACTCTGGTGGTTTTGGCGACTTCTCTGACAGCCGCGATCACCTATAACCGCCCCCGCAGTGGATTTGTGGCTCCACTGCGGGGGCGGATCGGATTTTATTGGTTAATTGTCATCGCTGTTTTTTTCACTAGCTTGCCTTTTTGGCAAACTTTGGGGTTTGATCAGATTAACGAGCAGGATTATTGGCATTACCCGTTGAATACGACCTATTTTGGTGAGGCGGATACGATTTGGGCGGCCAGTCCGCCGGCTAGATATCCAGGGGAGTATGTGGAAATTATTGAGGGTGATGGCGAAATAATTAATCTTGAACGCAGTTCTACCAGTCATCGCTTCGCGCTTAAAGCCAGCACCGAAGTCAATGTTTTAGATCGAACTCACTTTTTTCCCGGCTGGCGGGTTTTGGTTTCCGCCAAAGGCGGATCGGCCTTTGGCCGAGATGGTGCCGAGCCGCCGATTCAGTTTCAGGATCAGAATCATCGCGGCTTGATTACTTTCCGATTGTCTCCTGGTGAGTACCAAGTCGAAGTTCGCTTCACCCGCACCAAACTCCGCCAAATCAGCGAAATGATTTCTCTGGGAGCGCTGGTTTTGCTAGGTCTTGTTTTTTGGCAAAGAGATAAAATACCGGCTTTTCTCGATAAGAGATAGTTTTTTGGAGAAAAGGAGCGATCAGCGTCTCAATTTCTTCATCAGCCCAGAGAACAACAGCCTTACCCTGATTGACAGCTTCTAAGGGATCAAAATCTCCAAACTGATAACGGCTAAAGCTTTTAACATGAAAGAAGCCGTCAGTGGTCGCTGGGTAGCGAACCGCTTCTCGTTGATACCGGGCCGGTGGGTAATTTTGGTAAAAAAGAAAGTAGATATAAGGTGAATAATTTGGTCGGGACATGATGACCGGGCGGGCGACGCTTTCCGGCAGATTAAGATAGCTGGCTAATTCTTGATAACCAGCCCCCCAATTTTGGGCTCGTTCTCGAGGCAGGATTTGAAAATACTGGCGGCCGAAAAGCGCCAGATTAACAAAAATAATCAGGATAATAATTGAAGTGAAGCGTTTGTATTTTTCCCAACCCAAAGAGCTAATCAAACAGAAAGGAACAATCATTGGTGTTAAACGAACGGTACTAGGAGCATCAATAGTAATGCTTGAAGCTAGGGGCGTTAATAAGAGCCAGCCAAGAAGGAGGCGGTTATTTGGTTTTTTAATTAGCTGATAGAGGCCGACAAAAAACAAAAGATAAACAACAAGCAGAACCGGGCCAACACCAGGAACATTGTGAACTGGATGGCGGCCGCCTTGAAAGACCAGAAATCGCGGCAAGAAACTGGCTAGATAGTTAAGCATAAAAGTTTTCCCGAAGATAACTGGCTTGTTATAAATGAGGCGGCCGAGCAGGGGATTGGCAATTTGAGAGCGGGGTTCATTAATTTGATTATGAATAAAAACAGGGTCAGTTATAAAGGTGATGCCGCTGGCTTTGGTCAGATTGGCGCTGAAATTGAGATAAAAGATAATCGCAGCCAAGACCAAAAAAATCCCCAAACCGGCAATCAGCTTGCGGTTAAGCGACTGACGCCGCTGATAAAGAAGCAGGACCAGAAAAAGAGGCGCTAGAAGATGATAGGCATGATAAGTATAAAGAGTCAGAGCAAAGAGGATAAAAGAGATGATGAACCGAGAGCGGAGAAAAAAGAGGAGAGCGAGACTAAAAAAGAAAAGCGCCAGACTAGCTTCATAACCAGCTCGGGAGAGGTGGAGATGCAGGGGACTGGTGGCGAGGAGAAAGCTAGCCATAACCGCCCCCGCAGTGGATTTGTGGCTCCACTGCGGGGGCGGAATAACTTTCCCTAAAAAATAAATGACAATAATCGTGCCTAAGCCGGCCAGAGCCGACGGCAGGCGGATGACCCAGCCTTGAAGACCAAAAATAGCGATAAAAGGAATCAGGGTGTAAATATAGCCCGGCAGTTTCCAATCGCCAAAAGACTTGATGGTTAATGGGAACTTTATTCCATATTCGTCGCGGCCGCTCTTCAGGAGCGAATAAGCAGTATAGCCTAAAGAAGCTTCGTCGCGGTTTAATCCCGGCGGAATTTGGCCAAATTGATAGAAACGAAGTAATAAGCTAAAAAGAAAGCCAACAATGATTAATTTTTTCAACACACTAACTTTATTATATAATAGTTAATAGTGGTGAAGAAATCTGTTTTTCTGGCTTTGACGATTTTATTTCTGGTTAATCTTTTCTTTTTTCGCCCTTTTTATCTGAAAGGACAACTGCCCTTTCCCGGCGACCTGCTTTTAGCCGAGTATAATCCCTATCGGCAATCTTCGTTTTTTGGCTTTGCCGCGGGAGCCATTCCCCATAAAGCCCAATCATTTGACACTCTTTGCCAGCTTTACCCTTGGCGCTGGCTGGCGATATCTCAGCTGAAGCAGGGTCAATGGCCGCTTTGGAATCCTTACAATTTCAGCGGCGCCCCGCTACTGGCTAATTTCCAGTCAGCTGTTTTTTATCCTTTAAACTTTTTATACGGTTTGGCTGATTTTAAATTGGCCTGGGGAATTCAGGTCATTCTCCAGCCATTATTAGCTTCGCTTTTCTTTTATCTTTTTGCTCGTCGACTAAAAATTTCTTTAAGCGGCAGCTTGTTGTCAGCAATTGCTTTTGGCTATTCCAGCTTTATGACAGTTTGGTTGGAATACAACACAGTCGGTCAGGTTATTTTGTGGTTGCCTTTGGTTTTACTGGCGATTGAGCTTTTGCTCGAGAAAGTTTCTTTTTGGCGGGGAAGCTTGCTGGTTTGGTCGCTGACCTTCTCTCTTTTAGCCGGTCATTTTCAGGATTTTGCGGTTGTTTGGTTGTTTAGTTTGATTTACTATTTACTTCGTTCGCGAAGATTGGTGTGGTTATGGTTATTGCCTTTCTTTTTAGGCGCGGTTCAGCTTTTGCCGGGATTAGAACTAATTTTTCACAGCGCTCGCAGTCCACTGGCAAAAGACTTTTTAATGAGTAAAGTCCTGCTCCGGCCCTACCAGTTAATTAACGCTTTCGTGCCTGATTATTTTGGCAACCCGGCCACGCGGAATTACCTGCTTGACGATACTTACATCGGCAAGGTTCTTTATATCGGCCTACTGCCGTTATTATTGGCAGTCATTAATCTGCTTCGTAAAAAGGATTGGTATTTGAAGTTTTTCTTAATTAGCGCTGGCGGGACGCTTTTATTGGCGATGGCCACGCCGTTATCAAGCTGGCTTTATTCTTGGCCGCTGTTTTCCAGTCTTTCACCGACCAGAATTCTCTTTATCTTTCAATTCAGTTTAGCGGTTTTGGCCGGTTTTGGTTTTGACTGGTGGCAAAAAGTAGCGGTCAGGCGCTGGCGGTATGCCTTACTGGGTATTGGTTTAGTTTTTTTAACTGCCTGGCTTTTTTCTTTAGGGAAATTTGCCAGCGTGACCCAGCGAAACTTGCTTTATTCCAGTGCTGTATTGGCGGTGGCGGCAGGATTACTCTTGCTCAAAAAAATCAGATTTGCCGGCTGGCTGCTGCCATGGCTGCTGATTATTTTTGTGGTTCTTGACTTGGGCCGCTTTTTCCAGAAAATCACGCCGTTTTCACCGCCGGAATTTATTTTTCCGGAAACAGAAATCTTTAATTTTCTCAAGCAAAGAGATGGCCGTTTCTGGGGTTATGGCACCGCGGCGGTGAGTCCTAATTACAACTTAATTTATGGTCTTTTTTCGTCTGACGGCTATGACCCGCTTTATCCGCGCTGGTACGGTGAATATCTTCGTTTATCCGAAGGCGGTCAATTTAAACCGGCGATTCGTTCCAACGCCAATATTGCTCCTGGTTTTGGCCGTGAAGATTTTCCCCAGAACCAAGCTCGGCAAAAAATACTGAAAATGTTAAATGTTCGCTATATTTTGGACCGAATAGAAAATGATACTGACGAAACTACTTTTTTACCAGAAGACTACCCTTTAATTTACCAAAAAGACGGCTGGCGAATTTATGAAAACAAAAAAGCAGCTGACCGAGCCTTCTTAGCGACAAAAGTCTATTATGTTGCTGACCAGACCGAATTTGAAGAGATTTTTAATTCACCGGATTTTAACCCGGGAAGCCAAGTGATTTTGGCTGGTGAGAGTGAAGATCAGGAATTTAGCCGCGGCCAAACGGAAATTATCAGCGGAGAATCGCAGCGAATCAGGCTTCAAACCAAAAGTAACGGTCCGGGCTTGCTAGTTTTAACAGACGCTGATTATCCTGGCTGGCGTGCCCGTGTGGATGGCCAAACAGTGCCGATTCGACGCGCCAACCATGCCTTACGGGCCGTGGCGATAGCACCTGGAGAACACGAAATAGAATTTCATTACCAACCCCTGTCTTTTCAAATCGGACTTTATTTGTCAGCCATCAGCCTGGGAGTTTGGCTCTTAACCGCTGCTTGGTGTAGAATTAAAAAGAAATATGTCTGAAAAAATCTATCTTTCGGTGGTGGTTCCCTGCTATAACGAAAAAGAGAATTTGGAGCGCGGCGTCTTAGAGCAGATTGAGGGTTATTTGGTCCAACAAAAATACGCCAGCGAAGTGATTATCAGTGATGACGGCTCGAGTGATGGTAGTCTGGCGTTGGTGAAAAAATACCTGACAGATCACCGGCGGTTCCGGCTTTTAGAAAATCATCACGCCGGCAAGGCTTTTGCCATTCGGGCCGGCGTCACCGCGGCTCAAGGCGAAATCGTTCTTTTTGCGGACATGGACCAATCAGCGCCAATCAAAGAAATAGCGAAGCTGCTGCCATTTTTTAAAAAAGGTTTTGATATCGTCATCGGCTCGCGCGGCCAGAAAAGAGAAGGGTTTTCTTTTTTTCGACTTTTGGTCAGTCATGGTTTTCGGGTTTTCAGACAAACTTTTTTGCTGCGCAATTTGACTGATACCCAATGCGGCTTTAAAGCTTTCAAAACCAAAATCGCTCAAGAACTTTTTAGCCGGCTTTTAATTTTCCAGAAAGCGACCAAAACCAAAGGCTGGCGAGTGAGCGCTTTTGACGTCGAACTGCTTTTTCTGGCTCAGAAGCGAGGCTATAAAATCAAAGAAGTGATTGTTGATTGGCAAGATCGGGATGTCGCCAGTGGTAAAAAAAGAAAGTTTTTCAAAGAATCAAAAGAAATGCTGCAGGAAATTCTCCGGGTAAAATTAAATGATTTATTAGGTTGCTATCAATGATTATTATCGGTTGGCTGGCGACGATTATTGCTCTCTTTTTTTACTCTTTCGTCCAGATAGATTTGGGTTTAACTTTAACCCGGGCTTCTTGGTGGCAAACGACCCAGAAAGTGTTTCAGCAGATTGGCTATTTTCAAAGGCCATTATCAACCGGACTTTATCTGGGAATTTTGATTTCTCTTTTTACTTTTTACTGCCTAATGTTAAGGACGATTCAGAGGAGAAAATTAGACCGTCGGCAGGTTTGGCGCTTGATTTTTCTGACGGCCGGTATTTTGTGGCTAGCCTACAATGCTTTTTCTTATGATCTGTTTAATTATGTTTTCTGGGCGAAGATTATTACTTATTATCAGCAAAGTCCGTACATTAAACGACCTTTAGATTTTCCTGGTGATCCCATGTTGGGTTTTATGCACTGGACTCATGTTTATTATCCTTATGGTCCATTTTGGCTGTTATTAAGCTTACCTTTATCTTTCTTGGGTTGGCAAAAACTGCTGCCGACGCTGATTTTATTTAAAGCCTTAGCCGTGGCCAGCTATCTAGGGAGCTGCTGGTTTTTAGAAAAAATTCTTGTTCGCCTGAAAACAAAACAGCCCCTTTTCGCTCTTGGCCTTTTTGCTTTTCAACCTTTGCTGATTATTGAAGCCTTGGTTTCTGGTCATAATGATCTTTTGATGATGATGTTTATTTTAGCTGGGTTTTGGTTTTTCTTGGAAAAGAAGCCAGGTTTAAGCTGGTTAATGTTGTTTTTGTCGATTGGTATTAAATTCGCGACTGCTTTGTTGGCACCGGTGTTTCTCTGGTTAACTTTTCAGCAATGGCAAAAGAAAAAAGTTAAATATGATCAGATCTGGATAGCTTGTTTTGGGTTAATGGCGGTGGCGGTTTTATTGGCAATCAGAAGAACCAATATGCAGCCTTGGTATTGGTTATATCTCTTTCCTTTTCTGGTTTTTCTCCGCCAGCGCCGCTGGCTGTTTTGGCCGATGATGGCTTTGTCCATTGGTCTACTTTTACACTACGCGCCTTTCTTTTATCTCGGCCATTGGAATCCACCGGTGCCAGAAATCAAAACCAACCTCAACATTATCTCTTTCGGTTTCGGTCTCCTCACCGCCTGGTTGTTTTTTACTTCTTCTTAAAACTTGGGTATACTATTCTTTATATGGCTTGTCTTTATATGGCTTGGCCGAGATTTAATCGCAAAGATATTTTAACCGCTCTTCTTTTATTATTTGGTTTTTTAATTATCCGGCTAATTAATCTCACCATCATTCCTATTTTTACTGATGAAGCGATTTATTTGCGCTGGGCTCAGATTGCTAAAAATGACGCTTCCTGGCGGTTTATTTCTCTGACTGACGGCAAACAGCCTCTTTTTGTTTGGTTAACCATGGTGATGATGAAGCTTGTTGCCGACCCTTTGGTCGCCGGCCGCTTGGTTTCAGTCGGGGCTGGTTTGGTAAGCATGGTGACGACTTGGTGGCTGGCCTGGGTTTTTTTCAAAAACAAGAAAGTCAGCTTTCTGGCCTCGTTCTTTTATCTTCTTTATCCCTTTGCCATGATTTACGATCGAATGGCTTTAATGGACAGCTTAGTCGGGACTTTTTCACTGTTAAGTTTATTACTTGCCGTGTTATTGGTCAAAACTCTCCGTCTAGACATTGCCTTGATTTTGGGTTTTGCCTTAGGCGGCGGTGTTTTAACGAAAACCTCTGGTTTTCTAAGCATTTATTTTTTACCCCTGACCCTAATTCTTTTTGATTGGCGGAGAAAAAATCAACGCTGGCGCTTATTGGCTTGGCTTGGCTTAACCGTTTTGGCGGTTTTTATTTCCCAGCTTTTTTACCTGGTCCTGCGGCTGTCGCCGCTTTTCAATATGATTAGTCAGAAAGACACCACTTTTGTTTATCCCTTTAAAGATTGGCTTGAGCATCCGCTTACTTTTCTCTGGGGCAATCTGAAGGGCGAGCTTGATTGGCTTAGAAGATATTTGACCTGGCCTTGGCTGCTTTTAGTTTTCAGCTCATTTTTTTGGAAAAAATATTTAAAAGAAAGACTGTTGCTTTTCGGCTGGTTTTTGGCATCCTTTACGGCTCTAGCTCTTTTTGGCAGGGTTCTTTATCCTCGGTTTATTTTTTTTATGACTTTACCTCTGTTAATCCTGGCAGCTTATTCTTTTAATCGCCTAGCGCAGAGACTGGCGAAACGATTCTTGGTTTTTGCATTTTGCATTTTGATTTTTGCCTTTATTCTATATTTTAATTATCAAATTCTTTTTAATCCGCCCCAGGCCCCAATTACTTTCAGCGATAAAAGCCAATACGTCACCAGCTGGCCATCAGGTATCGGCATTAAAGAAATGATTGTTCTTTTAGAAACAAAGGCAGCGAAGCAACCAATCTTGGTGGCGACTGAAGGCACTTTTGGCATGTTTCCAGCTTCGATCGAGCTTTATCTTTGGGATAATGACAATGTTGAAATTAAAAGTTATTGGCCAGTTAATGAGATTAATCAAGAATTGATTGATAAAGCAGCGTTGAGGCCGGTTTATTTTGTTTTTAATGAAACGCGAGATATTCCCAAGGAGTGGCCTTTGGAATTAGTGGCTGAATATCCTAAGATTCAGAGACCTTATTCGTTAAGGCTTTATCAGGTGAAGCCATGATAATGCTTCTTTTGTTTTTAATGCTGCCGCTAGTGTTTTCTTTGCTGCCGCCCGGCTTTTTCCCTTCGCACGACGGCGAATGGATGGTGGTCAGGCTTTCTGATTTTCACCGCAGTTTTGTTTCCGGCCAGATTCCGGTGCGCTGGGCCGCCCGTCTCAATCACCAGTTTGGTTATCCGGTTTTTAATTTTCTTTATCCGCTCCCGCTTTATTTAGGGGAATTTTTTCATCTGATTGGCTTTGATTTTGTCCAAGCGATAAAAGCGGTTTTTATTCTTAGCTTTTTCTTGTCTGGAATTTTCATGTACCTTTGGCTTAAGGAAAAGTGGGGAAGACTGGCTGGTTTAATGGCCGCTTTGCTTTATGTTTACGCGCCCTACCGCTTGGTTGATGTTTATGTTCGCGGCTCACTAGGCGAGGCCCTGGCTTTTGTTTTCCCTCCTCTCCTCTTTTGGCAGATTGAGAAGCCATCTCGCCAAAATCAAATCGTCGCTGGGTTGGCTTTTGCCGGCCTAATAATGTCGCATAATACGATGGCGATGCTTTTTAGCGGCCTGCTGGTGGGGTGGCTTTTCTTGCCGTCCACCTCCGAGGAGTCCCGCCTCGTCGGCGGGCCACCTCGGAGGAGTCCTACCGCCAAGAGAGTGACTGCCGCTATCTTATTGGGTTTGGGTTTGAGTTGCTTTTTCTGGTTGCCGGCTCTTTGGGATCAGCAATTTACTTTTTTCCGCCAGACCAGGATCAGTAATTTTTTTCTTCACTTTCCGAGCTTAAAGCAATTATTATTACCTTCTTGGGGCTATGGTCCGTCTCTGCCCCTTTCTCTTGAAGATGGGATTTCTTTTCAAGTCGGCCTTTTAAGTTTAGCCGTAGCCGCTCTCAGCTTATTTTGGTGGCGAAAATTAAAATTCTGGGTTTCTGCTTTTTGGCTGGCTTTTTTTCTGATGTTAGCGCCGTCTTGGTGGCTTTGGCGGCTTTTTCCAGTTTACAATCTTATCCAGTTCCCTTGGCGGTTATTGGCGCTCACCACTTTTATTGCTTCAGTCTTAGGCGGTTTTTTAGTTTCTCAAGCAAGCCGGCGCTGGCAAAAAGGCCTGGTAATTATTTTGGCGCTAGTTTTAGTTTGGCAAGGCTGGCAATACGCTCGACCGGCTTATTTTAGTAATCAACCTCTTGGGTTTTATACGACCAATGAAGACACGACTACCGTCGGCGCCGAATACACGCCCATTTGGGTAAAAGAAATGCCGGACAAGCGGGCTAAACAAAAAGTAGAAATTATTGCTGGTAGCGGTGAAATCAGTGACTTGGACATTAATTCGCGCCGGGTTGCTTTCCGGGCCGACTTATCAGCGCCGAGCCGATTACGCCTCAACACTCATTATTTTCCCGGTTGGAAGTTAGTGATTTCCGCCAAAGGCGGACCAGCCTCTGGCTGGGACGGTCAACGCCAGCCGATTGATTATGAGCAAGCCGGCTTAATTGATTTTTCTCTGCCCGGCGGTCAATATTCAGTGATGGCTGTCTTTAAGGAAACGCCATTGCGTCTTTTGGCCGACCTAGTTTCCTTAATCAGCGTTTTAGTGGTTCTCTTTCTTTTGAAAAAATGAAAAAAATTTGGCCGTTATTAGTTGTTTTAATTCTTTCTCTTGGGGCAGTCAGGCCGCTGCTGGTTAATGGCTTTTTTCCGATTCACGACGATACTCAAGTGGTTCGGGTTCAGCAAATGGGAGAGGCGCTGCGCGACGGCCAGTTTCCGGTCCGCCAGCTGGCGGATTTGGGTTATGGTTACGGCTATTCGATTTTTAATTTCTACGCGCCTCTGGCTTATTATTTTGGCGGCGGACTATGTCTTCTGGGCTTTAACGCCTTATTAGCGACAAAGATGATGATGCTGGTCGGTGTCTTGCTGGCTGGGATAACCATGTTCTTACTGGCTCGCGAATTCTGGGGAGTAATCGGTGGAATAGTGGCCGCTCTTTTCTATCTGTACGCGCCTTATCATGCGGTGGACATTTATGTCCGGGGCGCCGTCGGTGAGTTTTGGGCGATGGCCTGGCTGCCTTTGGTTTTTTACGGTCTCAAGCGGCGTTCGTGGATCATCAGCGGCCTGGCTTATGCGGCCGTGATTCTTTCTCACAATTTAACGGCTTTAATGCTGACGATATTTTTATTCATTATTATTTTAATATTTTATTACTTTAGTCAAGAAAAAAGACAATTCATAATTCATAATTCTAAATTCATAATTCTGGCGCTGGGAACCAGCGCCTTTTACTGGTTGCCAGCCTTAACAGAAATGAAATTGACTCAGGTTTTTAGCCAGATTGGCGCCGGCGCAGATTGGCGAGAGCATTTTGTTTATCTACGCCAGCTTTGGGATAGCCCTTGGGGTTTTGCTGGTTCCGCCCCCGGACCCTGGGATGGGATGAGCTTGATGATTGGCAAACTTCACTTAATTATGGCTGGGGTGGCAGCGTTGATTTGTCTTAAGACTAAATTTCAGCAGCGGGCGATCGGTGTCACCCTAGGAATATTAATTTTCGCTGTTTTCCTAATGAGCCGCTTTTCCGCTTTTATCTGGCAATTAGCGCCGCTGATGTCTTTTATTCAATATCCTTGGCGGTTTTTGGTTTTGGCGACGGCCGCCAGCTCGTTTTTAGCCGGCAGCGCCGCTTGGTGGTTAAACCAGCAAGGCTGGCGAGGAAAACTGGGCGTTGGTTTGGTGATTTTGATTCTTTTGACTTTGAACGCCAAATTTTTTCAGCCAGAAAGGATGTTGTCTTTTGGCGTTGCCGAATATGTCAATGAAGAAAATATTAAATGGACGACCTCGAGAATTTCTGACGAATATCTGCCGCGTGATTTTCCCGTGTCAACCAACCGGGATGAGGCGGCTTGGAAAAAGGTGGTAGTCTTGGCAGGTGAAGTGGCGATTAGCGATTTGATTTCTAAATCACATCGACTGAACTTCGAGGTTACTGCCAATCCGCCAACCGGCGGAGAAATTTTAATTAACACCGCCTATTTTCCCGGCTGGCGGCTCTGGATGGATGGCCAGGAACAAGAGCCGCAAATCCAAGCCGGCAAAATCAAACTTTCTCTGCCCGCTGGCCGGCACCAAGTGAACCTGCGCTTTACCAATACGCCCATCAGAACTCTGGCCAATCTGATTAGCCTAATAACCTGGCTAGGCTTGGCTTTTTTTATGCTAAGATATTCTTATGGATGAGATGGATTTGGGGGTGGTGAAGGAGCGGTCGGTGCGGGGCGTGGTCGCTTTGACTTCGCGGACGATTTTCCTGCAGATTGTGAATTTTTTCTCCATGTTTTTACTGACCGTTTTTCTGGCGCCAGAAGTTTTTGGCGTTTTTTTCGTAGTGACAGCCGCTGTCAACTTCTTGAATTATTTTTCAGACATTGGCCTAGCTGCGGCTTTAATCCAGAAAAAAGAAAAAGTGACCGATGAGGATTTGAAAACAACCTTTACTATTCAACAAATTCTGGTCATTTTCCTGGTGATTGTGGCGCTGCTGGGTTCAGCCTGGGTGGCCAGGTTCTATCAATTAAGCCCGGAAGGGTTGTGGCTGTTTCGGGCCCTGGTTTTGTCATTTTTCCTGTCATCGCTGAAAACGATCCCGTCGGTTTTATTGGAAAGAAAACTTGATTTTAACCGCTTAATCATTCCGCAAATTGCGGAAACAGTTCTTTTTAACTTGGTGGCAGTGACTCTGGCCTGGCAGGGTAGCGGTATCGCCAGTTTTACCTGGGCAGTTTTAGTGCGCGGTTTTTCAGGTTTGATTTTAATGTATTTAATTTCGCCCTGGCGGCCAGGCTTCGCTTTGGCGGCTGGGAGCATCAAGCGCTTGCTGGCTTTCGGCCTGCCTTTTCAGGCCAATAGTCTGCTGGCTTTAGCGAAAGACGACTTATTGACAGTTTTTTTAGGCAAAATTTTAGCTTTCAGCCAAGTAGGTTTTATCGGCTGGGCTCAGAAGTGGGCGAACCTACCCTTACGCTTTATCATGGACAGTGTTACCAAAGTTACTTTTCCGGCTTACTCCCGGATTCAGGATAACCTTCAGGCACTGCGAGCCGGTATTGAAAAAGCGCTTTTCAGTGTCTGTTTCCTGACTTTTCCCACTTTGGCCGGTTTGGTGATTTTAGCCCGGCCGCTGACCGAAACTCTGCCCCGCTACCTGAAATGGCAGCCGGCCTTATGGTCGCTTTATTTTTTCTGCGGCCAAGCCGCCCTGGCTTGCGTTTCGACGACCTTAACCAATGTTCTTAATGCTACCGGCCGGATTAAAAAAACTTTGCAGTTAATGATTTTATGGACAGGTTTAACTTGGCTTTTCACTCTAGTGGCGATTAAGTATTTTGGTTTTCACGGCGTGGCCCTAGCCGCGCTTTTGGTAGCGACGACAGTCATTTTACCGATCCGGTTGGTCCGTCAGTTGACGGATTTTTCCCTTTGGGAAAATGTAGGCAAACCGTTTTTGGGTGCTTTATTCATGGCCGGAGTGCTTTATTGGCTGGGGCCGCAGCTGGCAATCAGCTTATGGGGAATCGCCGCTTTAATGCTCGGCGGTGCTATAATTTACTTAACTGTCATGTGGTTTTTGGCTAAACCAAAATTAATTGAGGCCGTTGGTTTAGTGAAAGGAGCAGTGAAAAGATGAAGAAGATTTCGGTAGTGGTTTCTGTTTTTAACGAAGAAAATAATTTAGCTGACTGTTTAGAATCGGTCCGCGGCTTGGCGGACGAGGTGATTGTTGTTGACAACTCTTCGACCGATAAAACCGCGGCGATTGCCAGGCAATACACAAATAAGGTTTTTGTGAAACCTAATCTAGCGATGCTTAATAAAAACAAAAACTTCGGCTTTGAAAAGGCGACTGGTGATTGGATTCTTAACCTCGATGGCGACGAACGGGTGACACCAGCGCTGAGCGCTGAAATGTCGTCCCACCTCCGAGGAGTCCCGCCTCGTCGGCGGGCCACCTCGGAGGAGAGACTACCAGTAGGCTATGAGATGCCGCGGCAGAATATTATTTTTGGTAAGTGGATTCAACACGGTCTCTGGTGGCCGGATTATCAGCTGCGGCTTTTCCAGCG
Organism: uncultured Gammaproteobacteria bacterium; assembly: GCA_964612215.1. Lineage (GTDB taxonomy): Bacteria > Patescibacteriota > Microgenomatia > CAZTEW01 > CAZTEW01 > CAZTEW01. The sequence goes on along the minus strand of CAZTEW010000002.1, from coordinate 41,395 downwards.
GAACAAGGGGAAATTTCCCTGCCAGCATGTTCATGAAAAAATCAAAGTCCAGGGAGAAACCGCGAAATTAACCTCGCCGCTGCTGCACCATAATTACCAAACCGTTTCCCAGTTTATCCAAAAGATGGACCGGATTTATACCGAGGATGAAGTTAAAGGTCTGCGGCAGCGCGGTCAAAAAGTCTATTGGTATGATGCCATCAGAATGCCGGCCCGTGATTTTCTTTCGGTTTTCTTTGCCCGGGAAGGTTTTAAAGATGGCCTTCATGGTTTGGTGCTGGCGCTGCTGCAGTCTTTTTATGCTTTGGTCGTTTTTGCCAAGATTTGGGAAAAACAAGGCTTTCCTCCCAGTCAAGAAAAAGAATTTTTAAAGGCAGTCGCTAAAGAATTTAAACAAATGGGCGCTGAATTACACCACTGGTTAATTAATAGTTGGACTAAGGAGGGAAAATGGTGGCAAAGGTTTTCCAAGTCATTTTTTGGGCGCTTTTAATACTGGTTGTTGCCAATCTGATTTTTTTAGACATGAAGTTTTTCCAAAAACTTGATTCAGTTAAGCCACAACCGCCCGCGCCAGAAGAACCAATCATCGAAGAAACAGCGAGTCCGGCGGCTGAAATAGATGTTTGTCCAGCGGCCTGTTTGGAAAAAATTGATGAAATTATTCAAGCAACAGCGCCTCCATCAGTCCAAAAACAGCCAGTCGTAGCGGCCCAAGGAGTTAAAGAATTCTTCGTGAGCTTTGGCAGCGGTTCAACCACGGCGCGCGAATGGCTGGAGATGATCGGTCTGGAAACCTACATTGATTCTTCCCAATACGGTTCTATTAAAGAAGTTGTTTTTGAAGCCAGTCTGAATATTCCTAACGGCAACCAGCGCGGCTATGCCCGACTTTTTAATGTCACCGACGGCCATATGGTTTGGAATTCTGAGGTTTCTTTGGAAGGCGGTACGCCGGGATTAGTCATTTCTTCACCGTTGACGCTTTCGCCTGGCAAAAAACTTTACCGCGTCCAGATGAAAACAACTGTTGGCGATGTGGCCATTCTGACCCAGTCAAGAATCAAAATCACCACCCAATGAAAAAATCAGTTTTTCTCCTTATTCTTAATTTTAACAGCGGCTCAGTGACGACCGAATGTTTAGAGTCTGTTAAACAGCTGGATGTCCGCGGGGTTGATTTGAATGTTGTCGTTGTTGATAATGCTTCTACTGACAATTCATTATTATCTATTAACGAGTTAACGAGTTCACGGGTTAAAGTCATTAAAAATCAAGCAAATCTTGGTTTTGCTGGTGGCAACAATGTTGGTATTCGCTACGCCCTGGAAAACGATGCTGACTGGGTCTTTTTATTAAACCAGGATACGGAAATTGCCAAAAAAGCCTTAGTTCGTTTAATCGAAGCGGCGCAGAAAGATAAAAAAGCCGGCATTCTGTCCCCCAAAATCTATTTTAGCGAAGGTTATGAGTTTCACCGCGAGCGCTATTCAAAAGAAGAAAGAGGGAAAGTATTCTGGTATGCCGGCGGCCTGATGGACTGGCAGAATGTGATCAGCCAGCATCGGGGCGTGGATGAGGTTGATCGCGGTCAATATGACCAGGTTGAAGAAACAGAATTTGTTTCTGGCTGCGCGATGTTAATTAAAAGGGAAGTTCTAGAAAAAATCCGCGGTTTTGATGAAAAATATTTTCTTTATTATGAGGACGCTGATTTCTGTCAGCGCGCCAATCAAGCTGGTTTTAAGCTGCTTTTCGTGCCCCAGGCCAAGGTTTGGCATAAAAATTTAGGCACCGGAACAAGTGGCCAGCCGCTTCAGGATTATTATTTAACCCGCAACCGGTTGCTTTTTGGCTGGCGCTGGGCAGGGTTAAAAACCCGATTAGCCCTTTTGAAAGAAAGTGGTAAACTATTATTTAAAGGCAGATCTAGCCAAAAGAAAGCTGTCCGTGACTTTTATTTAAGACGGTTCGGCAAAGGCAGTTATGAAACTTAGCGTAATTGTTCTCACTCAAAACGAAGAAAAATGGCTGCCGGGCTGCTTGAATTCTGTCCGCCCGCCGGAGAGGTGGGCGGCTGAAATCATTGTGGTTGATGATCAATCAACCGACAGGACAATTGAGATTGCCAAAAAATATGGCGCCAAAGTTTTCGTCCATCAAAAAAAAAGCTTTGCGACGCAGCGAGAATTTGGCCTTCGACAGGCTCAGGCTGATTGGGTGCTTTATCTGGATGCGGATGAAAGACTAACAAAAGAGCTGGCTAAAGAAATTAAGGGGATTGTCGGCAAAATGCCGTCCCACCTCAAGGAGCGACTACCGGCGGTTTATTACATCTGGCGGAAAAATATTTTCCTCGGCAGGGAGCAAAAACCAGATAAAGTAGAGAAGTTATTCAAAAGAAAGGCATTAATGTCTTGGCAAGGCGTTATTCACGAGAGCCCCCAGGTCAAAGGCAGAAAAGGAACTTTAAAAAATCATCTCGTTCATCTGACGCATCGCGATATTGAATCCATGACCAAAAAAACCCTGAAATGGTCAAAAATAGAAGCCGAATTGATGATGCAGTCCGGTCATCCACCGATAACCTGGTGGCGGCTTTTAAGAGCGCTGGCCCGGGAATTGAGATGCCAAGTTTTGCTGGAGCAAAATTGGCGCTATGGTCTTGAAGGCTGGTTAGAGAGCATTTTCCAGGTGTTTAGCCGCTTTATCACTTACAGCCGACTCTGGGAAAGGCAGCGGTCAGAATCATTAGAGCAAACCTATGAAAAAATCGATCGTAGTTTTCAACAGAAACAGGTTTAGCTTCCTGCTGATTTTAGCGGTTTTCATCATCTTTACTTTTCCTTTTTGGGGACAGGGGAGAATTCCTTTTCCGGCCAGTCATTTAGTCAATAACTTTACGCCCTGGCAATATTATTACGGCTTTCCGGTGAGAAACCCGGCCATGCCGGATGTTGGTTCGCAAATTTTTCCCTGGCGCCAGCTGGCGATTAAAGACTGGCAGTCCGGTCAGTGGCCGGGTTGGAATCCTTATAATTTCAGCGGCACGCCCCTGCTGGCAAACTATCAGTCAGCCCCTTTTCATCCCGGAAACTGGCTGTTTGCGTTCTTACCGGTCTTAAACGCTTGGAGCATTTTAGTTCTTTTACCCTTATTATTAGGGCCGCTTTTTACCTTCCTTTATCTCCGGGAAATTAAATTTTCCGCCGGGGCGGCGCTGATCAGCAGTTTTAGCTTTGGTTTTAGCGGTTTTTTTACCTGCTGGCTGGCTTACGGGACCTTAGTCTGGGTCATGGTTTGGCTGCCTTTGGCGCTTTACTTAGTGGAAAAGTTTCGTCAAGGTCAAATTTGGGTAGGTCCGTTTTTTTCCCTGGTAACGGCTTTTTCCCTTTTTTCCGGCCACTTTCAGATCAGTCTTTATTTTTTAATGGCGGTTTTTCTTTATTGGTTGAGCCGCGGCCGCGGCTCAGGGAAACTGCTGATATTTTTTGTTTTGGGAATTTGTTTGGCCGGGCCGCAGATTCTGCCAACAGTTGAATTTTATCAACAGTCAGTCCGAAGCGAAGCCTTTCACCCCGGCGAAAGCATTCCGTTTCGCTATTTAATTACTTTATTGGCACCGGACTTTTTTGGCAACCCGGTGACCGCTAATAATTGGTTCGGTCACTATGCCGAATGGTCAGGCTTTATTGGCGTCGTAGCGCTGGTTTTAGGAGCTTACGGTTTGTTTTTCGGCCGGCAGGACAGGCGGCGGCATTTTTTCATCTTCTTGGTTTTTTTGTCTTTAGTTATTGTAGTTCGTTCGCCGGTCCAAAAGTTCTTGGTGTCGCTGAAAATTCCGGTATTATCCACCAGCGCCTTTTCCCGGATTATTGTTCTTTATAGTTTTGCCATGGCAGTTTTAGCTAGCTTTGGACTAGAGGCCTTATTGGTTGATTGGTCAAAGAAGCGCCTCAAGAGGCTGGTGGTTTTTCTATTTGTTTTTGCTTTTATTTTGGCTGTTGCTTGGGGGTGGACGTTTTTAAGCAAAGGTGAGTGGCGTCAGGTCAGCCGCCGCAATCTTATTTTGCCTTCAGCGATATTTTTAACTTTTTCTGGCTTGATAATTAGCGGAGCTTTGCTCGAAAAAATTCATAATTCTAAATTCATAATTCTGTCAGCAATTCTATTGCTGACGATCTTTGATGTTTTTCGTTTTAGCCGAAAATGGCTGCCATTTGATTCGCGAGAGCACTTTTACCCTCAGCTGGAAGTCATTAAAGTTCTTCAGGAAAAAACTGAAAAAGGCGAACGGGTGTTTGGTAATTTCGGCGGCGAACTAAATGTTTTTCAAATTCCGGGCATTGAGGGTTATGATCCTCTTTTTATCCGGCGCTATGGTCAGTTAATAGCAACGGCAGTAACAGGTAAAATTGGTGATCCGTCACCACTAACTGTTTATATCAGTAAAAACGGCGATTACACCTATAAACTGTTGAATTTTTTGGGAGTTAAGTATTTACTTCATGCCAAAGCTGATGGTCAAAATATTTGGGCGTTTCCGTTTTGGCAATATCCGGAAGGTTTTGAAAAGACCTGGGAAGATGATCAATATGAAGTTTGGCTGAACAAACAGGCCTTGCCGCGAGCCTTTTTAGTGAATGATTATCAAGTGATCAAGGAAGACCAGAAGATTGTTGATTTTATGTTGGTTGAGGAGACAGAACTAAAACAAACAGCCGTTTTAGAAGTCGAGCCTGATTTTGAAATTCAAACTTGTGGTCACAAAGGAGGCGCGGAAATTATTGATTATCAACCTCATCGAGTGGTGATTGACTTGGAAGCTGATTGTTGGAGCTTGCTGGTTTTAACTGATAATTTTTATCCTGGCTGGCAAGCGACTATCGATGGCGAAACCACTAAAACTTACCGGACTAATTATTCTTTCCGAGGAGTGGTGGTTCCTGACGGAGAACATGAGGTGGTTTTTGAATATCGACCAGCTGCTTTCCGCTGGGGCCTGATGATTGCTTGTTTAGCCTTAGCCGGAATTTTATGGAGTTTAAAAGATAATGAGAATTGGTTTTTTTGATCCTTATTTAGACACTTTAGGCGGCGGCGAGCGCTATACTTTGACCTTAGCCGAATATTGGTTGTCTCAAGGCCATCAGGTGGAAATTTTCTGGCCGGAAAAAGAAACTTTGGAAAGAGCCAGCGCCCGATTTAATCTGCGTTTTCAAGGCCTGCAGTATAATCCCCGACTCTACCGTCTTTTCTCTCAGCCGGCTGGTTTTCGGCAAAGAAGAAACAACACCCGCGTTTATGATTTGATTTTCTATCTTTCTGACGGTAGTCTGCCCTTTCTTTTCAGCCAAAAGAAGATTATCCATTTTCAGGTGCCGTTTACTGGTGTTCACGGTCGCTCTTTACTGAATCAACTGAAGCTACGTCAGGTTAACGCCGTGGTTTGCAACTCTTTCTTTACCAAAAAGTTTATTGACCGCGAGTTCAATATTCAAAGCCAAGTTATTTATCCGCCAGTAGCCATAGAAGAATTCTCAGCCAAACCGAAAAAAAATATTATTCTTTCGGTAGCCAGATTTGATTCGCCTCTGCATGCTAAGAAGCAAAACATCCTTTTGAGCGCTTTTAAAGAAATGGAAGAGGCAGAGCGAAGAGGTTGGCGTCTAATTCTGGCGGGTGGGGTTCAAGCGAGAGCCGTCCGGAAGCTAGAAAAATTAAAAAAATCAGCTCAAGGTTTGTCCGTAGAAATTTTGGCCAACGTTGATTTTAGTACCCTCCAGAATCTTTACGGAGAAGCCAAAATTTACTGGCACGCCGCCGGCTTTGGCGTTAATGAAGAGAAAAGTCCGGAGAAAGTCGAGCACTTTGGCATCGGAACCGTGGAAGCCATGGCTGCCGGCTGCGTGCCCGTGGTTTGCGCTAAAGGCGGCCAGAAAGAGATTGTTGATCAGGCGCTTGACGGCTTTCTTTGGCAAAAGAAAAAAGAGCTGCTGAAATACACCCGGGAATTGATGATTAATGAAGGATTGCGCAGCAAGCTGGCGCGACGGGGTCAGCAAAAAAGCAAAAAGTTCAGTAAAAAGGTTTTTTGTCAGCAATTTGAGGAGTTGATTAAATGAAAAGTTTTTTTCCGATTCCGGCAGATGCTTTGGTCGGGATGTACCATCCTTTTCGGGATTTTTTTGTTAATCTCTGGCCGCGTGGCTTTCCTTTTAAAAACTTTTTGATTACTGACCCGGTGCGTCAGCAGTATCCCTGGCGCTGGCTGGCTATTAAAAGCTGGCAGGTTGGTCATTGGCCAGGTTGGAATCCTTATCAGTTGACCGGCAGTCCGCTCTTAGCAAATTTTCAGTCCGGCTCGTTTTACCCGTTGAATTTTTTATTTTTCCTGCCTGCTGACAGCCAAGGGTTTTTTAATTTTAATTTTGGCTGGGCCATACTGGTTTTCTTACAGCCGCTGCTGGCGGCGATTTTTATGTTTCTTTTTTTACGAAACCTGAAGCTCGGCCGGACGGCCGCTTTTCTTGGCGGTTTAGCTTTTGCTTTTTCCGGCTTTATGGTTGCCTGGCTGGAATGGGGAACGATTGGTCAGGCGGCCTTGTGGCTGCCTTTAATTCTGCTAGCAATTGATAAAATTATTGGCCGGCAAGGATGCGGCTGGAGCTTTATCTTCGTTTTCAGCCTGGCCTGTTCTTTTTTCGCCGGCCACCTCCAAACTGCTTTTTATGTTATCCTGGCCAGTGCGATTTATATTATCTGGCGTTTATTTCAGATCAAAAAAAGAAAGAAGATAATTAAACTTTTTACTTTTTACTTTTTACTTTTTACTTTAGCGACAGCGATTCAGTGGTTGCCGACTTTTCGTTTAATCGAAAGGAGCGGGCGAGGTGCCGATCTTAACTGGCATCAGCCCGGCTGGTTTATTCCCTGGCCGCATTTAGTGCAATTCCTGGCGCCGGATTTTTTCGGCAATCCGACGACTCTGAATTACTGGGGCGAATGGAATTACGGAGAATTTATCGGTTTTATTGGCATTATTCCTTTGGTTTTAGCTTTAAGCGGTATTTTTGTAAACAAGAAAACAAAATTCTTTGCCTGGCTGGCGCTGATAAGTTTGTCTTTTGCTTTATCAACGCCCTGGGCAAAATTGATCTATCAGTTGAAAATTCCGTTTCTTTCGACCAGCCAACCGACCAGGCTTTTGTTTCTGGTTGATTTTTCCCTGGCAGTCCTGGCTGCTTTTGGCTGGGAAAAATTAATTAAAAACAAAACCGTTCCTTGGCGGTGGTTGACGGTTATCAGCGCTGTTTTTCTTTTGCTGTGGCTGGTTGCTTTTTGTGGCGGAGCCGATCCGGCTAATCTGCCCGTGGCCCGGCGGAATTTAATTTTACCGACAGCGATATTAGTTGGGCTTTGGTTGCTGGTGGCAGCCCGCCGACTTATCAGCTTGCCTCGTTGGTTATTTATCAGCAGTCTTTTATTGCTGATCTGTTTTGACTTGCTTCGGTTTGCCAAAAAATTCACTCCTTTTTCACCGGCAGAATTTATTTTTCCCAAAACAAAAACGATTGAATTTCTCCAGCAACGACAAACCGAAGAGCAGCCGTTCCGGATTATGGGCGTTGACGATCGCATCTTAGCGCCTAATTTCAGCGCTGTTTATCATTTAGAAGATGTGTCTGGTTATGATCCGCTTTATCTCCGGCGTTATGGTGAGCTAGTGGCGGCCATCGAACGAGACAAGCCAGACATTTCAGCGCCCTTTGGTTTTAATAGGATTATTACCTTACATAATTACCAATCAAAATTGGTTGATTTTTTAAATGTGAGATATCTTCTTTCTCTTGAGGCGCTTGAATCAGAAAAATTAGACCTTGTTTTTGAAGAGGGCGAAACAAAAATTTATGAGAATAAACAATTTTTTCCCCGGGCTTTTTTGGTGAATAATTATCAAGTGGCCAAAGATCAGCAAGAAGTGATTGAGTTAATGATGAGTGAAGAGATTGATTTGAGCCAGACAGCCATTCTCGAAGAGAAGCCAGCCTTAACCATCGAACAATGTAACAATTTGACAATGGGAGATCAGTCAGTTGAGATAACCAGCTATACTCCTAATCAGATTAAGCTACAAGTGAACTCTCCTTGCCCAGCGCTTCTTATTCTCTCTGACGCTTTTTATCCGGGTTGGTCAGCGCGCGTCAACGGCCAGGAAGCAGCCATTTACCGCGCCAATTATCATTATCGAGCTATAGTTGTACCCGCCTCATCGGCGGGCCAAACTCAAGTAGAATTTAGTTATTGAGATGACAGTCAGCATTGTTATTCCTAATTACAACGGCGAAGCGTTACTGCGTCGCCATCTGTCGCAGGTGATTGTTGCTGTTGGTAAACAGTGTAGAGAAATTATTGTGGTTGACGATAACTCAACGGATAGATCAGTTCAACTCGTTAACTCGTTAATAAATAATAAAAGAATAATTAAATTAATTAAAAATCAAAAGAATCTCGGATTTGCGTCAACAGTGAATCGCGGCGTTCGGGCCGCTAAAGCTGAGATAATCGTTTTATTAAACACTGATGTTTATCCGGAAAAGGGTTTTTTAGCGCCGTTATTACCACACTTTAGCGATCCGAAAGTTTTTGCAGTGGGCATGATGGATAAGAGCGTCGAAGGAGATAAAGTGGTTTTGCGGGGCAGGGGAGTGGCTCAGTGGCAACGGGGTTTTTATGTCCACCAGCGCGGCGAGATTGACCAGAGTGACACTGCTTGGGTAGCCGCTGGCAGCGGTGCTTTTCGGAAATCAACCTTTCTTCAATTAGGTGGCTTCAGCGAGATTTATAATCCTTTTTACTGGGAAGACATTGATCTTTCTTACCGGGCGGTTCAGGCCGGCTACCGGCTGGTTTTTGAACCTCAGTCAGCGGTGGTTCATGAACATGAGCAAGGCGCGATTAAGCAAAAATATTCACCGCGGCCAGTGGAGTTGATCGCCTATAGAAATCAATTTCTTTTTGTCTGGCGCAATGCTAATCTCCGACAATGGCTGAGCCATCTTTTCTGGCTACCTTATCACCTCATTTTCACCACCATTAAATCCCGAGGCCTTTTTCTTCTCGCTTTTTTCTGGGCCATTGAACATTGGTTTTTTCATGAAAAAGATTGATTGGCTGGCTTTAATTTTATTGCTTCTCATTGGTGTTTTTGGTGTGAAAGCCCTTTTTCAGCCGGGCTTTTATACCAGCCACGACGGCGAACATCAAGTTATCAGACTAATTCATTTTGTCAAAGGATTAAAGGATGGTCAGCTGCCGGTGCGCTGGGCCGGCCCACCGGCTTTTGATGGCTATGGTTACCCTCTTTTTATTTTCATCTACCGCTTCCCTTTTTATTTAGGCACTTTTTTTCATTTAATAGGACTTTCGTTTATTGATTCAATTAAGGCGGTTTTTATTCTGACTTATGTTTTGTCCGGCCTGGCGATGTATTTGACGCAAAAAAAACTTTGGTCAAACCGATTGGCAGCTTTTACCGGCGCTGTTTTTTATCTTTGGACGCCGTGGCGCTTTTCCACCATTTTGGTCAGAGCCAGCTTAGGCGAGGCGGTTTGTTTTCTCTTCTTGCCGCTTTTGATTTGGGCGGTGTTGGCAAAAAAGCCTATTTTCGGCGGCATCTTTTTAGCCTGTCTTTTTCTTTCTCACATGATGCTGGCCTTTTTATTTTTGCCTTTTTTACTGGTTTTGATTATCTTTTTTCTTTACCAGAGGAAAGATAAAAAAGCATTCATAATTCATAATTCTAAATTCATAATTCTGGCGCTAGCCCTCAGCGCCTTTTACTGGCTGCCAGCCCTAGTAGAAAAAAAAGAGACCATGTTTTCCCAAGAAATGATGGTTTTTTATCGCGATCACTTTCCTAGCCTAAAACAATTAATCTATTCATCTTGGGGCTATGGTTTATCCCATCCCGGGACCGAACTCGATGCCATGTCTTTTCAGGTTGGCATTGCTCAGTGGTTGGCGGTAGCTTTAGCAGTTTTGGTTTGGTGGCGACAACGCCAGCGGTTGCTCGGCTTATTGATAGTTTTTTTCTTCAGCGCAGTTTTTTTGATGCTGCCTGTTGCCAATCCTTATTGGCAAGCGATCAGCTTTTTTCTAAAGATTGACTTTCCTTTTCGCTACTTGGCCTTGACCACTCTTTTTAGTTCTTTAATCACCGGCGGGGTTTTAACAGCTCTCAAAAAAAAGACTCTTTTCTTGCCGCTGACCATTTTTTTATTGGCTTTAACTTTTTATGGCAACCGCAACCATCTGCGCGTCAATCTTTATCAAGATCTGACTGACGACTACTTTTTAAATAAACCAGCAACCAGCAATTCTTATAATGAATACCGGCCTCGCTGGTCGGTTAGCGGTAAACATGAAGGTCCGAGACAGGCAGTTTTAGAAGCCATGGCTGGTGAAGTTGAGGTTTTAAGCGAAGAAGTTCATTCTCATTGGCAAAAATATCGCGTCAAAGCAGTCGAGGATAGTCAGGTGCGACTGAATACGGTTTATTATCCTGGTTGGCGGCTCTGGGTCTCCACCAAAGGCGGACCAGCCTCTGGCTGGAATGGTCAAAAAAGAAAATTTGATATTACTTTAATATCAGGGCTGATTCAATTCCCATTGGAAGAGGGCGAACATGAGGTGATGATTAAATTTACCAGAACTTGGGATAGAATCTTAGGCGAAGCCATCAGCTGTCTCTCTTTATTATTCCTTGTTGGCCGCGGCCTGAAGTCTTTCATGTTAAAATAGAGATGATGAAGCTCTCGATTATTGTACCCGTTTTTAACGAAGAAAAGACGATTGGGGAAATTTTGCAGCGCCTAGCTGAAGCAGAACTGAACCGAGTGGAGAAAGAAGTAGTGGTGGTTGACGACGGCTCGACGGACAGGACAAAAAAACTCTTGGCAGCCATCGAAAAACAGTCTCAAAAAGAGAAAAGGTTTCAAAGCTTCAAAGTGATTTTTCATCCGGAAAATCAAGGTAAAGGCGCAGCTGTTCGCACCGGCTTGGCCGAAACCAGTGGCGATTATGTTTTAATTCAGGATGCTGACCTGGAGTATGACCCCGAGGACATTAGCAAATTGCTCAAACCGATTAAAGAGGGTAAAACTGAGGTGGTTTATGGTTCTCGTTTCACCGGCGAGCGCCGCAACATGTTTTTTTGGCATATGGTTGGTAATAAACTGCTGAGCTTGTTGATTAATCTGCTTTATAACACCACGCTTTCTGATATGGAAGTGGGCTATAAATTGATTAACAGTCGACTTTTGACCGGTCTTCATCTGACTGCCAATCGTTTTGATTTTGAGCCGGAAATTACCGCGAAGTTATTAAAAAAAGGTCTTAAAATTTACGAAGTGCCGATTAGTTATGCCGGCCGCGACTACCACGAAGGCAAGAAAATCACCTGGAAAGATGGCCTCAAAGCAATCTGGGTAATTTTACGAGAACGTTTTTAACATGCCGATAATCATTGAAACCGCCCTTTTTTTTCTGGCTATTTTTAGCTGTTTTTATTTACAGCCCTTATCCGCTGCCTTCTTTCGACGAAATGGAAGCTGTTCAGCAGATTTATCAAAACCAGGCAATCACTATTTATCAGGTTTATGAAAACTAAGAAAAGAAATCTTTTAGTTATTTTATTTTTTCTCTTTTTAATTCTCATTTTTTTCCGGAACTATTTTTTTAAAGGCCAGATTCCTTTTCCGGCTAATTTTTTGGTTTCTTTTTTCCAGCCCTGGGCTTCAGAAACTATTCCGGGTTGGGAGCAAGGCGTTCCCAGCAAGCCGCAAGGCATTGACAATCTCAAGATTTTTTATCCGCAGAGAATTTTTACCAACCGGATGATCAGTCTGGGGGAAATTCCCTTTTGGAATCCTTATAATTTCTCCGGCAATGTTCATTTGGCCAATTCACAAACGGCCATTTTTTACCCGTTTTTCTTTCTTTTTTACTTGCCCTTTTTAAAGCCGATTTTTGTCTGGTCGCTATTGGTAGTGATCCAGCCCTTGGTCAGCGCGATTTTTACTTACTTATTTTTAAAATTAATTATCAGAGATTGGCTGGCAGCCTTATACGGAGCGATTGTTTTTAGCTTCTCCGGCTTGATGATTACCCGCTGGGAGGACGGTTTGGTCATCGGCCACAGCGCTATCTGGCTGCCTTTTATCTTGTTTAATCTTGAAAAATACTGGCTGACCAGCAGAAGAAAATATGTTTTACTCGCTATTTTCGGCCTCCTGAATTCTCTTTTGACCGGCTGGCTGCAAATGACTTTTTATGTTTGGTTGATTAGTTTTCTCTATGCCTTTTTTAGAAGGGGAAAACCGGTCATTTATCCTTTTATCAGCGCTCTTTTTTTGGCCGGTTTTCATCTTTTGCCGGCGCTGGAAGCGCTTTCTTTGTCGCCCCGGGGGTTAAATCAGAGCCAGGAATTATTGGACCGCTTTCTGGCCACTAAAGAACATTTACTGACTTTTCTGGCGCCGGATTTTTTCGGCAATCCGGCGGTTTATAACTTTTTCGGCAAAGGTTTTTATCAGGAAACCATGCTGTACATTGGCTTAGTGCCGTTAGCCCTGGCGCTTTGGGCGCTGATTATTTTTTGGCGACAGGGAAAAACAGTCCTCTTTTTCGGTCTTTTGGGGCTTCTCAGCTTGTCGTTAGGTTTTGATTTGCCAACCACTCGTTGGTTGCTTACTTTGCCCCTGCCGATAATTTCCAGCTTTTTGCCAACCAGAATATTTTTTATTAATACTTTTTGTTTTTCTGTTCTTTCTGCTTTTGGGTTTTCTTTGTTAAAGAGAAAAAATAAGGGTGGTTTAATAATTATTTTGGGAATCTTTTTTTATGCTCTTTTAAAAGGAGTACAGCACAGCCAGCTTCAGGGTTCTTATCAGAGTCAAATTATGGCTCGCAATTTGATCCTGCCTTTGGCGGTTTTCCTGGGCTTTAGCGGCTTAGTGTTTTCCGTTAAGTTTTTGCCAGTGAAATGGCTGCTTATCGGCCTTTTTGTTTTAACCATTTTTCCCCAGCTTTATTTGGCGAATAAGTTTCTTTATGCCTCGGAAAAAGAATTTCTTTATCCCCCGCATCCGGTTTTTGAATTCCTCCGCAAGGAGGCCAACATTAACCGATTTTGGAGTTGGGGAAAGAGCCATATTTTGCCTAACCTAGCCACTTATTACCAAATTTACTCGCCTGAAGGGGTTGATGCGATGTATCCTCTTTGGTACGGAGAATTAATCGAGGCCGTGGATAAACAAGGCGAAATTCGCCAAAGCATTCCCCGGATTGAGCCCAGCATCACCCAGGTTGGCGATGCGGCTATTGATTGGGAGAACAAGTTTCGATACCGATTTCTTTCTTTGACTGGAGTTAAATATATAGTTGGTCTTAAAGATGAAAAGTTTTTACCGCCAGAGCATTCTTTTCAGAAGGTTTGGGAAGAAGAAAAATGGGCGGCTTGGGAATACCAAAAAGCTCTGCCGAGGGCTTTTTGGGTGGCTAATTTTGTGGTTGAGAAAGACAAACAGAAAAGGGCTGATTTGATTTTTAATCCGGAGTTTTCTTTAGAAAAGAAAGTGGTTTTGGCAGAAGAGGTTATTGGTGATTGGGAATTTAAAGAAGAAGGCGAAGGAAAAGTGAAAGTGCTTGCTTATCAGCCGAACAAAGTGGTTTTAGAAGTGGAAGCCGGCCAAGACGGTTTGGTTTTTTTATCTGATGTTTATTATCCTGGTTGGCGCGCCACCATCAATGGCCAGCCGACTAAGATTTATCAAGCCGATTATGCTTTCCGGGCCGTACCGGTGCCCGCCTCGCCGGCGGGCGAACACCAAGTGGTTTTCTCTTATTTCCCCCAAAGCTTTAAGCAAGGATTGCTGGTTTCTCTAAGCGGCTTTTTAATTTTGGCTTTCTGGCTGGGATATAGTAGAATAAAAAAAGGCCATGTCTCCTAAAAAAATCACCGTGGTGATGCCGGCTTACAACGCCGCCAGAACCATCAGCAAAACTTATCGCGATATCCCCAAAAATCTGGTCAGTGAAATCATTGTTGTCGATGACGACAGCCATGATGAGACCGTCAAGCTGGCCAAAAAACTGGGTTCAAAAGTTTTTATCCATTCTACTAATCTTGGCTATGGCGGCAACCAGAAAACCTGCTATTGGGAAGCCTTAAAAAGCAAGCCGGATATTGTGGTGATGGTTCATCCGGACTACCAGTACGACGCTACTTTAATTCCTGATTTAGTCAAACCGATTCTTGACGGCCGCTTTGACATTGTTTTGGGCAGCCGGATCAGAAGCCGGCAAGAAGCTTTAGCTGGCGGCATGCCTTTATATAAATATTTTGCCAATCGCTTTTTAACGATTCTGGAGAATATTATTTTAGGCCTGAATCTTTCCGAGTATCACACCGGTTTTCGGGCTTTCAGCCGCCGGGCTTTGCAAACAGTGCCTTTCCAGCGTTTTTCTAACGACTTTGTTTTTGATCAAGAGATTTTAATCGCCGCAGTCAGCGCCGGCTTAAAGATTAGTGAAATACCGGTGCCAGTGCGCTATTTTCCCGAGGCTTCCTCGATTAATTTTTTCCGGTCGGTGCGTTATGGTCTGATGACTTTATTGACCCTGCTTAAATATTTATTACGGTCATGGGGAATCAAATCAAGAGTTTTCGCCAAATAATAATCTTTTCCGTCATTCTTCTTTTAGCCGGCTTTATTCGTTTATGGGGAGCTTGGCGCGGCGATTTTGCCTACACCTATGATGTTGGCCGCGATCTTTTGGCGGTACGGAGTCTTGTTGTTGATCAAAAACTGACCCTTCTGGGGCCGACGACTGGTATTGCCGGGGTTTTTTACGGACCCTGGTGGTATTACTTCTTGGCAATCCCTTTTTTAATATTTCAAGGCAATCCGGTCGGTATTGCTTTTTTCATGGGCTTAGTCGGCATGATTATTGTTTTTTTGGGATTTGTTTTGGGTAAATTAATTTTTGGGGTTAAAAATCAGGCCTGGCCGTTAATTTTAGCCAGCTTATTGGCTTTTTCCAGCTCACACGCCGAGATGTCAACCCAAATCTGGAGTCCTAATTTAGCGCCGCTTTTTATAATGCTTTGGTTTTTGTTTTTTTTGGCTTTTTTAAAAAGCCAGAAGCTGGCTTTTTTTTGGCTGGGCTTTTTTTCGGCTTTAATTTTGGAATCAGAAGTGGCTTTTGGGATTTTTTTCATTTTGGCAGAAATTTTTGCTTTAATCGCTTGCTTTAGAAAAGAGGTTTCTTTTAAAAAAGCGCTTTTGTTTTTTCTCGGTCTTTTAGTGATTTTTTCACCACGAATCCTTTTTGAAACGAGACATAACTTTTTAGTGACGAGGAATGCTTTAAATTTTCTTAGAGAGAAAGGATTGGCGGTCGGCGGAGACGGGAATTTGCTTGGGCGATCGCAGGAAAGATTAATGGCCTTTATCAGTGTTTGGCATAACGCCCTGGCGAGGGGCAATTCTTTTTTAGGCTTAGTTTTATTAATTTTAGGAATTGCTTCTTTTTTTTTCTTGCGGAAAAATTCTTCTAAGACAGAGAAGCGGATAGTTAATTTCTTGATTTTACTAATATTAGGACTCTATTTGCTTTTTTCTTTTTATGGTGGTGATTTTTGGTGGTATTATCTGATTGGCTTGCCGACTATTTATACTCTCCTTTTTATTTTCCTTCTCCATCGCCTTTATCAAGTAATACCGAGAAAGGTTTTTTGGCTAGGCTTAATTTTTTATCTTGTTTTTACAGCCCAGCCAGCTAAAATTTTTATGACCTTGAGACAGCCTGGTTGGGAAGGTGATGCGGCTGTTTATCGCAATGTTAAAGCGGTGGTCGAAGGGGTTTTTCAAGATGCTGACGGTGAACCATTTAGTTGTGTTGTTTACACCCCGCCAATGACTCCTTATGCCTATCAATATCTTTTTACCTGGCTTTCAGAAAAAAAATATCACAATCTTCCCCGACCCGAAAACGAACTTGTTTATTTTATTATTGAACCGAACGCCTATGATCCTGATCGTCAAAGAGACTGGCTTTTAGCTCATGGCGGCGATGGTAAAATTGTTTTTGAGAAGAAAGTGAAGGGCGGCATTACCCTGCAAAAAAGGAGAAGAGAATGAGAAAAAGAGACAGCCTAATTGTTTTGCTGGTTTTTATTTTTTTAAGCTTGGGTTTTTTTTGGCGATATTTTTTCAAAGGCCAAGTGCCTTTTCCGGCCAACCTTTTGGTCGCTTCTTATTCACCCTGGCGATATTATCAATGGGCCGGCTACCCCAATGGGCCGCCGAATAAACCGATCGGCTTTGATGTCATCCGGAGCTTTTATCCTTACCGGCAGTTGACGATTACCCAACTGAAAGCAGGTCAGTGGCCGCTTTGGAATCCTTATAATTTCAGCGGCAATATTCATCTGGCAACTTATCAGACGGCGGTTTTTTATCCGCTGAATTTTCTTTATTTCATCCTGCCCTTGATTGATGCCTGGTCTTTATTGGTGATTATCCAGCCGATTTTAGCCGGTTGGTTTATGTATCTTTTCTTGAGAGAGATAGGCCTATCTCTAAAAGCCTCTTTTTTCGGCAGTTTGGCTTTCGCTTTTTCCGGCTGGATGCTGGCCTGGTCCGAAGAATCTTTGGTGATCGAACATAGCGCTCTTTGGCTGCCCTTGATTTTATACGCCACGGAAAAAACCATGAAAAAACCGTCAGCCGGCCATACCAGCTTGTTAGTTTTCAGCGCCGCCTGTTCAATTCTGGCTGGATTTTTACAGTCCACCATTTATGTTTTCGTCGCTGTTTTCAGCTGGCTGGTTTTCCGGCTTTCACAGGAGAAGAAAAACAGGTTTAAAAAACTGGCGTTTTTAGGGACAGGTTTTTTGTTTAGTTTGCTAATTAGCGCGGCTCAGATTTTGCCGGCCATTGAAGCCTATCTTAATTCTGCCCGAGCCGGCGTTGACGCGAGATTTGTTTTTGAGCAGTATCTGCTGCCGGCTAAACACCTGATCACTTTTTTGGTGCCGGACTTTTGGGGCAACCCCGGCTCTTATAATTATTTCGGTTCTGGTTTTTATCACGAAAAAGTGATTTATTTCGGCATTCCGGCGCTGCTTTTGGCTTTATTCGCTCTGATTTCAGAGACGAAGAACAGTATCCTATCCTTTTTTCAGCGCTTTAGTTTCATTGTTTTACTTTTAGCTTTTGATCCTTTTGGCTGGTTGCTTTATTTTTCCCGCTTGCCTTTGATTTCGACGATGATTCCGGTGCGGATTACTTTTTTGTCAACCTTTGGTTTTTGCGTTCTGGCTGGTTTTGGGATTGACCTTTTTTGGCAGCGCCAAAACAATTGGCGAGATTGGAAAATTGTTTTTGTGGTTATTTCCCTTGTTTTTGCTGGCCTTTGGTGGTTGGTGATCAAGCGCTTACCTCAAGATGCATCAGCTTTGATTTCGCTCCGCAACCTGATTTTGCCAACTGGATTTTTTCTTGGTTCAGCTGCCATGATTTTAGTATCTTTGTTTAAACAAAGACTGAAGCCACTGTCGTTTTTCGGATTGGTTTTCCTTTCTCTGGTCTCTTCTTTTTATTTTGCCAATAAGTTTCTTTACTTTTCTGAGAGAAAGTTTGTTTTTCCGGAAGTAGGCGTCATCAGTCAATTAAAAAAGACAGTCGGTCTTAACCGGATTTGGGGCTATGGCAATGCTTATCTGGAAAAAAACATGAACGCCTTTTACCAGCTTTATTCGCCGGACGGCTATGAAGGTTTGTTTTCCGGAAGATACGGTCAGCTTCTTTATGCAACAGAGACAGCAGGAAAAATTACCGATCGGATTACCCGCAGCGATGCCGGCTTAAAACAAGCCTCGGAAAGGGAGGGGATTCTGGACAATCAACAGCGACAAAAACTCCTGTCTCTTTTGGCTGTGAAATACATCATGGAAGCGAAAGTGGGCGAGGGGAAAGAGTGGAAAACTACTAGCGAGCGATTTCCACCGGAGCTTTTTAATCTCGCCTGGGAGGACAATAGTTTTAGAATTTGGGATTATCAAGAAGCCCTGCCGCGGGCCTTTCTGGTGAGTGATTATCTGATTGAAACCGACAGGCAGAAAATCGCCGACTATCTTTTTAACGAAGATTTTGATTTAAGAAAAACCGTTATTTTAGAAGAAAATCCAGAGTCAACAATCGAACCATGCAACCATGAAACAATGGAGAATAGCGCCAGAATAACCAAATATACTCCTAATAAAGTCGAAATATCAGTTAACAGCGTTTGCCCCGGTTTGCTTTTTCTTTCCGACACTGATTATCCCGGTTGGCGCGCCGTCGTTCGCCCGCTGACGAACTATGGCAGCGCACAGCAAGCTAAAATCTACCGAGCTGACTATGCTTTTCGGGCCGTAGCCGTACCGGCCGGCGAGCACAGAATTATTTTTTCCTATCGGCCCAAGGTTTTTGACTGGGGTTTAGGCATCAGCTGTTTTTCCTTGTTATTATTCGCCGGCCGGCTGGTTTTTTTAAGAAGCCGGCCTAATTTTTAGCTTTTAAATAACGAAGCCTTACAAGCTGGAAAGCCTCGGTGTCGTCGGTTCTGCGGATGCTCCTGATTTTTTCGGCGTTTTTCGGCAGTTGGCAGGGGCCGATATTGACATAAAGGACTTCCAGTTCGCCTTCGGCCTCGTTTTTCTCGTCGCCTTTGAGAGGACAATGGTCATAGACATAAGTCAGGTTTTGGAAGGTTAAAAAGTTTTTATCTCTAGGCGAACCTAAGTCTTGAAAAACTTGAGGATCAAATTGGGTATAAAAGAGATAAAAGATAAGCTGATTATCGTCATAACTGGTGGTCACTATCCGCTGATATTGAGGAGAAAGCTCCTGAAAGCTCCTAATCAACTCTTTTTCACCATAATTGCGATGCCACGGCTGGTGAGTTAAAGAATGATGAAAATAATGATGAAGAAAAAAGGCAAAATTATAAGCCAAGGCAAGGGTCAGCAAAAGGAGGATTGCTTTTCTGAGTCGCGCCGGCCGGACAGCTTTCATCAATTCCACCAAGCCGTAAGCGGTGATCATGACTAATCCCGGCAGCATCAGGCTGCTGCGCTGGAGATTAGGAATATCTTCAAAGGTCAAAGCGGCCGGCAAGGGACCGATGATAGTCCAGAAAATAGGTAGGAGATAGTCGAGATTTTTTTTCCGGAAACCACTGGAGACTAAAAAACAAAAACCAAGAATCATTAACCAAGCCTCGGCTAAATAAAAATTGCCTGTCCAGGGAATTGGGTAGCGAGCCGGTAGGCCGCCTTTAAAAAACAAAAAATCAGCAGTGAAATGTTGAGAATAATTTTTAAGAAAAGCTAGGCCATAACCAATTAACTTGTTATGAAAAAAACGCACGATTAAAGGATGAAGATTGTCTTCGCGAATTTGTTCTTTAATCACCAGTTGAGTTTCCTGGTGATGAAAAATACTGATATCAAAAGGCCTCACCCGGCCTTTTGAGGCCATAAAAACCACTAAGCAAGCGACCATCAGGAGGAGATTAAGACCAATTAAGAGCTTTCTCTTTTCTGGCTGGCGCCGGCAGTAAAAAAGAGTTAAAAAGAAAGCCAACAGGGGCGTAAAAAATCTGGCCGCATGGTAAAAAAGAAAACTCAGGGTAAAAAACAGATAGGCAAGGCTCAATAAGCCGCTGTTTGCCTGTTTGGCTTTGATCGCTTTTAAAAAAAGATAAGCGCCTAAAATAATCCAAAACAGACTGATGACGCTTTCTGAAGTGGCCCGGGAGATAATGACATGCCAGGGATTGATGGCCAACAGGAAAGTAGCAATTAGCTCTAACCGCCCCTCTAACCGCCCCCGCGGTGGATTTGTAGCTACACCGCGGGGGCGAAAGAGTTCTTTAGCCAAAAAATAAATAACAATCACCGTTAAGGAGCCGAAAATAGCGGCCGGCAGTCTGGTGGCAAATTCGTTTAAGCCAAAAATGGCGATCGGCAGAATAGCCGTGTAATGATAGCCGGTCGGCCGGAAATCACCCCATTGGTCAGTGGCCAGCGGCAGGAATTGGTTGTTTTTATCGCGTCCGGTTTGGAGTAACGAAAAAGCATTATAGCCGATTTCGGCCTCGTCACCGTGAAACCCAACCGGAAAACTGCTTAATTTATAGGTTCGGAGAAATAAAGCTAAGAAGAAAATCATTCCCAGGAGAATTTTTTGCCGCCGCTGAAAAAATGCAAACATGACCTAAATATTGTATCATAGGAGAGGTGAAAAAAGAGATCACGGCCTTAGCTTTAATTCTGCTTTTAGCGCTGGGGCTGCGGTTTTGGCAGCTGGGACAGGTGCCGTTGGGTTTTCATCGCGACGAGGCCTTTTTGGGTTACAATGGATTTTCAATCCTCAAAACCGGCCGGGATATTAACGCTAATTTTTTACCCTTAAATTTCCAATCTATTGTTTATAGCCCAGGAGGTTATAGCTACTTCACGATTTTTCCGATTAAAATCTTTGGCTTAAATCAATTTGCGGTTCGTTTTCCTGCGGCTCTTTTAGGGTCTTTGACAGTGGTTGCGATTTATTATTTGACAAGAGAGATATTTCCAGAGAATTCACCTCCGAGGAGTCGTCAAGCGCCACCTCGGAGGTGGTTAACGCTTCCTCTAGTTTCTAGTTTTCTACTAGCGATTTCACCTTGGCACATTAATCTTTCTCGGACCGCAACTGAGAGTGTTTTGATTCTTTTTTTTCTTGTTCTTGGTGTCTGTCTCTACTTTTCTGGCTTGAAAAAGAAAAGTCGGTTATGGCTCTTTCTTGCTTTTGTTTGCATAGGAATTAACTTATATATTTATTTAGCGGCTCGGTCTTTTCTACCTCTTTTTCTACCAGTTTTGATTTATTTATCTTTTAGTAAGATTAAGACAGAGAGAAAAACAAAGTTTTTTGTTTGGCTTTTATTCTTCCTGATGATTGTTTTGCCTTCAGCTTGGTTTATGTTTTCCAAGAATCTTTCTCTTTGGGTACGGTCAATTAGTCTTTTAGGCGGTCAAGAAACCCAACTTTTAATTGAACGCCATATTCGAGAAGATGGTGTTTCTTCCTTGCCGATCATTGTTACCCGGTTATTTCATAACAAAGTGATGGGTTATTTGAACCAGTTTTTAAGAAATTACTTTGCTCACTTTTCTTTTGATTTCTTATTTACAGACCAGGGTTTTCCTAATCGCTATCGAGTCCCCTTGACTGGTTTGTTCTATCTTTTTGAGTTGCCGCTTCTTTTGATTGGTCTTTGGACGATATTTAAGAAAAATGTTGATCTCAAGACGCTTCTTTTTGCTTGGCTTTTCTTATCGATGATTGGCAGTGCCTTAACTTTTAATGATGTCCCTAATCTCCAGCGGACTTTAATTGCTTTGCCTGTTTTTTGTTGGTTGGCTGGTTTTGGTTGGCTGGAAATGGTCACCTGGTTAAAAAGGAAAAGGATTTTTTTGCCTTTTGTGATAGTTTTTATTCTTTTTGGTTTTTATAATTTTAGCGCCTATCTTCATCAATATTATATCCACGCGCCTCTTTATCAACCCTGGGATCGTCAGGATGGCTATCAGGCTTTAGTTGAAAAAGTCAATCAGCTGCTGCCGGATTATCGAAAAGCAGTCATCACTGATCGCGAATCAGCCCCGACAATCTATTTTTTGTTTTTTAGTCAGTATGACCCAGCGGGTTTCCAGCAGGAAACCAAAAATCCGGCAATTCCTGATTTTGATCGAATCAGTTTTGGGAAGTATCAGTTTTTACAAGAGGAGTGTCCTATGAGGTTGGTCACAGATGAGAATGGTCGTTCTGATGTTAATGGTGAAAAAGGAGTTTTGTATGTCAACAGCGGTTTGTGCGGCGGGGCAGTCCCTGGCAGCCGGCAATTGGCGGAAATCAGGCGGGCGGATAATTCGCTGGCCTTTATAATTTTAGAATATCAACCATGAAAAAATCCCGCGCTTTATTTTTTATTCTAGTTTTGGCCAGCGCTTTGCGCTTTTGTTGGTTAGGCAGTAATCCGCCGGCTCTAAGTTGGGATGAAGCCGCCTGGGGTTACAATGCTTACAGCCTGGGATTAGATGGTCGGGATGAGTTTGGCAGATTTTTACCTCTCAATTATTTGGAATCTTTCGGCGATTTTAAGCCGCCAGTCTATGCCTACCTGACGATTTTACCGGTGAAGCTTTTCGGATTAAATGCGTTCGCGACCCGGTTTGCCTCGGCTTTCGCTGGCGTTTTAACAGTTTGGCTGACCTACTGGCTGGCAAAAGAGATTCTTTGCCGTCATGTCGTCCCACCTTGCAGGAGTCGAAGTCGTTGCTTCGCCACCTCCGAGGAGAGACTATCTCTACTTGGCGCCGTTGCTGCTTTGCTGCTGGCAATTAGTCCGTGGCATATCATGCTTTCCCGGGCTGCTTTTGAAGCCAATGTAGCCAGTTTCTTTTTAGTGGCCGGCGTACTTGGTTTTTTGAAAGCCATGCGCCAGTCAAGCCGCTGGCTGCTGGCGTCGGTAATCAGTTTTACTCTCTCTCTTTACACTTTTAATACGGCCCGGATAATAGCGCCGCTGCTGGTTTTAGGACTGGTTGTCGGTTTCCGCCAAGAACTTTGGCAGAAAAAGAAACAGGCGGTGTTGGCAGCTTTAACCGGGATTGTTTTTTTATTACCGATACTTCCTTTTTTACTCACCCCCCAAGCCAAACTGCGTTTCCACGAAGTGAATATCTTTTCTGATTCAAGCGTGGTTATTCAGGCTAATCAAGAAATGGAGAATGATTCGCCAGCTGGCGAATTGGTTTGGTGGTCAAAGATTATCCATAACCGGCGCTGGGGCTATACTCGCGAATTTCTTCGCCATTATTTTGATCATTTTAATCCGGCTTTTCTTTTTATTCGGGGCGACGGCAATCCGAAATTCTCCATTCAGGACGTCGGCCAGCTTTATCTCTGGGAGCTGCCTTTTTTGATCGCTGGTATTTTGCTTTTGTTTAAACGAAAACCAGGTTATTGGTGGTTAATTCCCTTCTGGTTGTTGGTTGGTATTTTGCCGGCGGCGACGGCCCGGGAAACGCCGCATAGCCTGCGGATTGAAAACACTTTGCCGACCTGGCAAATGATCAGCGCTTTAGGCGTGATTGGTTTTTTAGAATGGCTGGAGAAGAGACAGATAAAAAGAGATTTTAAATTTATATTTTTAATTTTTAATTTGTCATTTGTAATTTTAAATTTTACTTATTTTCTTCATAGTTATATTGTTCATTACCCCAGAGAATATTCTCGGGAATGGCAATATGGTTATCGTGAGGTTGCGGCTTATCTTCAAGAGGTTGAGGGTCAACATGATCGGATTTGGATGACTAATGCCCTTGGCCGCCCCTATATTTATTTACTTTTTCATCAAAAGCGGTCACCAGAGGAATTTCGCCGGCTAGCTGAAGTTGAGAGAGAGGTGATGGGGTTTGTTAAAGTGAAAAGTTTTGGCAAATATCATTTTGACAAAGACACTGGTTGGGAAAAAGGCATGCTTTATGTGGATTTACCTGAAAATGTTCCTTCTGGAGCCGATATTAAAAGGGAATTTAAACTTTTAAATGGCGAGCCGATATTAAAGGCTTTTCAAATATGAAAAAAAGGTGGTTGGGGTTAGTTTTGATTTTGATTCTAGGAGCGACGCTCCGTTTTTGGCAGCTAGGTCAGGTACCGGCCTCGCCTGATTGGGACGAAGCCTCTTTGGGTTATAATGCTTTTTCGCTATTGCGAACCGGCCGTGACGAGCATGGTCAGTCTTGGCCGCTTTTCCTGCGTTCTTTTGGTGACTACAAGCCGGCTCTTTATGGGTATTTAATAATCCCCTTTATAAAGCTTTTTGGGCTTAATGTTTTTACGGTTCGTTTGCCGGCCGCCATCCTGGGGACATTGGCGATTTTGTTGACTTATTTTTTGGTGAAAGAGATATTTTCAGAGATTTCACCTCCGAGGAGTCGTCAAGCGCCACCTCGGAGGTGGTTAGTACTGCCTTTAACAACAGCCTTTCTATTGGCGATCAGTCCTTGGCATTTGCAATTCTCTCGGGTGGCTTTTGAATCTAACATCGGCGTTTTTTTTAGCATTCTTTGGGTCTGGTTATTTTTAAAAGGCCTGCGCCAGCCAAAGTTTTTGGCTTTAGCTTCTTTCTTTGCTGGCCTGAACATTTATGTTTATCAGGCGGAAAAAGTTTTCACGCCTTTGTTGGTTTTGGCCATGCTTTTCATTTGGCGGCGAAAGATCCTGAAAATACCGTGGCGCTATTTGCTGGCCAGTCTGATAGTCGGCCTGCTGGTGGTGTTGCCCTTCATTTATTTGATTTTTGCCAGTCCGGAAATTTTCATGAGAGCTAGAGATACGAGTTTGGCGGCCGATCAAACACCCTTTTTAGCCAAAAGCGCCAATCGCTTACTGCGTGATTATCAGCAAAAAAATTATCTTGGTTTGATTTTTGATAATCGCAGGATTGCCTACCTAACGGGTTTTATTAATGGTTATGTTGCTCACTTCGATCTTAACTGGTTGTTTCTGACCGGCGATGAGATCCGCCATCACGCGCCAGGCATGGGCCTGCTTTATCTTTGGGAAATTTTGTTTTTACTTTGGGGAGTTTATCAGTTGGTTTTTGGGAAATTCAGCCGTCGGGTCAAAGCAACGGTTTTTTCTTGGTTTCTTTTGGCGTCAGTGCCAGCGGCTTTTAGCAGTGGTTCGCCTCACGCGGTCCGAACCTTACGCTTCCTGCCGATGATTTATGTTTTTATTGGCTTGGGTTTAATTGAATTCTGGCAGTGGCTGCAAACCAAGAAAAAAAGCTTTAAGTTTGGCGTTTTAGTTTTTTATTTTTTATTTTTTATTTTTAATTTTGTTTATTTTCTCAACCAGTATTTTGTCCAGCAGAATTATTTTAATTCCCAAGCCTGGCAATACGGTTACCAGCCGGCCGTGGCCGAGATTCAGGCAATTACAGATAATTATCAAAAAATCATTGTTTCTAACCAGCCGCACCTGGATCAGTCTTATATCTTCTTCTTGTTTTATTTGCAATTCGACCCGCTGACTTATCAAAAAACCGGATCAAATCAGGGTTTCGGCAAGTATGTTTTCCGGCCGATAAAATGGGAAACAGAAGAAAAAAATCAGGCCATTCTCTACGTCGGCCGACCCCAGGACTTTCCGGAAAGTTTTCAGCCGCAAAAAACAGTTTATTTTCTAGATGGTGAACCAGCGATTGTCGTCGGAGAAATTTAATGAGGAATAAAAACCTTTTCTTTTTATTGATTCTTGTTTCTTTGATACCGCTCTTGGATTTTTTCCGGCCGGGGTTGCCGTTAACTCATGACGGTAGAGATCATGTGGTCAGGATTGCCAGCTTTTACCAGTCGTTGTCCGAGGGGAATCTGGTGCCCCGCTGGGCCGGCAACTTAAACCGGCGTTACGGTCACCCGGTTTTAATGTTTTTTTATCCGCTTTCCAGTTATTTAGGGTCATTTTTTCACTTTCTCGGTTTTTCTTTTGTCTTCAGCACCAAACTGGTTTTTGTTCTGGGTTTTATTCTCTCGGGTCTTTTTATGTATTTCTGGATTAAGGAAATTTGGGGCCCGCCAGCTGGCGGGGCCGCCGGCTTGATTTATTTGTTTGCTCCTTATCGTTTTGTTGACCTTTATGTTCGGGGCGCCATCGGCGAATGCACGGCTTTTCTCTGGCCGCCATTAATCTGTTACTTTCTTTTGAAATTAAGCCGGCAGTTTAAATACCGCTATTTAGCCGTTGCCAGCCTGTCTTTAGCCGGTTTGATTTTATCTCATAATGCTTTGAGCTTAATGTTCCTGGTAGTGATTTTTAGCTATATCGCCTTTTTATTTTTAACATTGCCGCGATCTCAAAAATTTAAATTCATGATTCATAATTCATTATTCGTGATTCTGGGTTTTTCTCTGTCGGTTTTTTTCTGGGTGCCGGCCTTTTTTGAAGCCAAGTACACTTTAAGAGATATTGTTATGAAAGGATTTTTCGGCGGCTTTGAACCATTTTCTCGGTTAATCTGGTCTGATTGGAATTACGGCATTACCGGTCAGTTCAGCGTTCAGCTGGGAATTTTACAGTGGCTGATGGTAATCATCGCTCCCTTTTTGATTTGGCGGTTTTTTAAAAACAAACAAAAAGAATGGCTGTTTTTATCACTGATGTTTGTCTGTTTTTGGCTGGCGATCTTTCTGATTCTGCCAGCTTCTGGTTTTGTTTATGATCGAGTCGGTTTACTCCGCAAATTCCAGTTTGCCTGGCGTTTTCTCTCTTTGGCGGTTTTGCCGCCAGGGATTTTCGCTGGGGCTGTTATTGCCTCTTTGCCCCAAAAAAAACAGACAGTGGTTTTAATGATTTTCCTGGGTTTGGCTTTATGGTTTAATAAAAACTTTTATCGGCCAGAAGGCTTTCTTTACCGGGACGAAGCTTTTTATACTCAGTTTACAGAGGGCACGACCAATGATACCGGTGAAAGTTCTCCTCGCTGGTCAATCCGTTTTATGGAACAGTTTGCGGGGGTACCGATCGAGGTGATTGAAGGCCAGGCCGAAATAAAAGAAATTAAACGGTTGACCAACCGCCACCTTTACCAGGTTAAAGCAGGCGAAAAAACGAGAATCGCGGAAAACACTCTTTATTTTCCCGGCTGGAAAGTCTTAGTTGATAACCAACCAGTAGAGATTGAATTTCAAGACCCGAATTACCGGGGAATTATGACTTTCTGGATACCCGCCTCATCGGCGGGCGAACATCAAATTGAAGTTGTTTTTCGAGAGACTAGATTGCGTCTGTTTGCCGATTTAATTTCCCTGGGAAGCTTAATAAGCTTATTGGCACTATTTAGATTATAATAAGAAGAAATAATCATGAGCGAAAGACAGTTCATCATTACGAATCCTCAAGAAGTTGGTGGTTTAAAGAACGAAGAAATTGTGGCGGCGACAAGAATAAGCTTGGGTTGTGCGCGGTCCTACTGTCCAGGTTTTCTGCAGGTAGGGCAACGAGGACGAAAAGAAATAGAAATGGTTTGTCACGATGCTTTTCCAGACGCCAGCTGGCCGGTCTGTAGTTTTTGCAAAGAAGTTTTCGTGAAGCGCCAAAAGAAATGAAATCTAAAATTAGCGTTGTTCTCGCAACCTTTAATGAGGAAAAAAACCTCGGTGCGTGTTTGGAGGCGGTCCGCCAGCTGGCGGATGAGATTATTGTGGTTGATGGCCAATCAATTGACCAGACCGTCAAAGTGGCTAAAAAATACGGCGCCAAGGTTATCGTGACGACCAATAAACCCATTTTTCACATCAATAAACAAATAGCGATTGATCAGGCCAAAGGCGATTGGATTCTCCAGTTGGATGCGGATGAAGTGGTTGATCAGCAACTGGCTCAAGAAATTAGGGAAATTGCCGGCCGGACATGGCAAAAGGACGCGCCAGCGGCCTATTATCTGCCCCGAAAGAATTTTTTTCTGGGCCGGTGGTTGAAAAAAGGCGGCCAGTATCCGGATGCGGTTATCCGCCTCTTAAAACGCGGCCAAGCATATTTGCCCTGCAAATCAGTTCATGAACAGATGGTCGTCTCCGCCAAAGGCGGATCCGCCTCTGGCGGAAAAGGCAAAACCGGTTATTTAAAGGGTCATTTACTCCATTATCCTTTTCCGACTTTTTCTGAATATCTTAAAAAGTTTAATACTTATTCTTCGCTCCGCGCCCAAGAGCACTGGCGTTCTTCTCTGACTCCGAATTTTTTTAACAGCTTTCGCTATTTACTGATCGTCCCGATGCAGACCTTTCTCAAGGTTTATTTTGTCAATAAAGGATTTTTAGACGGCTTTTTAGGCTTTATTTTTGCTTTGTTTTCCGGCTTGCTTGAGGCGAGTGCTTATCTTAAATTCTGGGAATTGAAAAATGCCAAGAAAAAATGATCGCCAGGTTTGGGAAAAATACTGGGCTTCTGAAAATCACCAACCCCGAGTCATTCATAGAGAATTATTGAAAAATTTAATGGCCGTTATTGCAATAAAAAACAAAAAGATTTTAGAGATTGGCGCCGGCATGGGCGGCGACAGCTTTTATCTGGCTAAAAAAGAAGCCAGGGTGACAGTTTTAGATAATAGTCCCAAGGCCCTGGAAGCAATACGGGGGAATGCTCAAAAAGAAAAAATCAGGCTGGAAACGATTTTAGCTGATGCTAAACAAATTCCTTTTAAGAGTGAAACTTTTGATATTGTTTTTCATCAGGGCTTTTTAGAACATTTTCATGATCCGATGACTTTTTTAAAGGAACAAAGACGGGTTTTAAAAAAGGAAGCTATTTTAGTGGTCGATGTGCCCCAGCGCTTTACCACTTATACTCTTAAAAAGCATTGGTTAATTTTAAGAAAAAAATGGTTCGCCGGTTGGGAAAGGGAATATTCGATTTCAGAGTTGGAAAATTTAATCAGAGGCGCTGGCTTTAAAATTTTAAAAAGTTACGGTTGGGGCTATTATGGCAAGCTTCACCAACTCCGTTATTTGCGGATGGGTTCTTGGTATGAAAAATTTTGGCAAAAAATAGAAAAAACCCGTCTGAAACTATATCTTAACTGGTGCATTGGCGTTGTTGCCCGAAAGCAATGAATAATTTTAAATTTAAAATTATTTTTTTGTCTTTATTATTGGTTATTGGTTATTGGTTATTGATCATTCCTGAAGCGAATGCTTCAGGCGATGTTTTGCCTTACCCTTCTTACATGCCCGGACATAAGCTTTATCGGCTCCGGCAGGTTTGGGAAAAATTTCAGGAATACTGGTCTTTTGGCAACCTGGCTCAGTTTAAATATCACCTGAAAATGGCAAATAAATATTTAGTGGAAGCAAAAACTCTTTTTGAGTACGAGCAATATCTCCTGGCCGAGCGGGCCCTGGAAAAATCCAATTTTCATTGGCAGCAAATAGATGCCAGCCAGAAAAAAGAGATTTTTCAGGCTGCCGCTAGCAAGCATCAAGCGGTGTTGAATAAATTGCGCCAAGAACTGCCTGAAGAAATTCTCTGGCAGCCGGAAAAGCAAGCCGCTGAGGAATTAAAAATTCATCAATTATTAGACCAAGCTAAAAACATTCGTGAGAAAATTTAGAAAACAGATTTTTTATCTTTTATTTGTCATTTGTCATTTGTCATTTGTCGTTTATTCATATGGCTTTGTTAATTCCAGTTCGCCTTTTCCACACTGGCCGGCTCTGGAGGCGTTTCTTTTTTCTCGCCGGTTGCTGATGACCGCGATTTACAGCTTTTTGATTGTTTTTGCTTTCCTGCTTTATTGGCAGATTCTCCGGCTGGTTAAGCAAAAAAAACTGACCAGTCAGGCGGTCTGGCGTCTGATTTTCCTAACGACAATCATTCTTTTTTTCAGCTACCCGGCTTTTTCTTATGATATTTTCAATTATATGGCCACCGCCCGGGTGGGTTTTCTTTACCGCGAAAATCCTTATTTGATTATGCCCATCGAAATTTCCAACGAACCAATGTTGAAATTTATGCACGCCGCTAATAAAACCGCTCTTTATGGGCCATTTTGGATTTTATTGACGGCTTTGCCTCATTTTCTCGGCGCCGGCCATTTATTTTTAACGATTTTCACCTTTAAGCTTTTAGTAATCGTTTTTTATTTTCTTCTTTGTTGGCTGATTTGGCAACTAAGCGGTCACCGGCTGTGGACGCTGGCTTTTTTTGGTCTTAATCCTTTGGTAACGGTGCAAACTCTGGTTGACGGTCATAATGATGTCGTGATGATGGCTTTGGCCTTGGCAGCTTTTTATCTTTTGAAAAAAAGGCGTTTCTGTTTAGCTGTGGCCAGCTTGTTCTCTTCGATTTTGATTAAGTTTGCCACTTTATTTTTGTTGCCGATGTTTATCTGGACGGCCTGGCAGACCCTGCCTGCCGGCAGGCAGGAGTGTCAGCGCCGAAAAATTAACTGGCCGGTGGTTTGGCGCTGGTCAGCCTTAAGTATGATGCTGGTTTTCCTCCTGTCGCCTTTGCGCGAAGAAATTTACGCTTGGTACTTGATTTGGCCGCTGACTTTTGCGGCTTTATTGCCAGCCAGCGAGTTATTGGTGGCGATTATTCTTGCTTTTTCGTTTGGCTTGATGTTCCGCTTAACTCCTTTTCTTTATACTGCCAGCTGGGCAGGGACAACACCGTTAATTAAAAAAATAGTCAGCTTTCTGCCGCCGTTGTTGGCACTAGCTTACTGGCAATTAAAAAGATGCTTAAAAAGAATTGGTTAACAGTAATTTTTCTTATTTTGCTTGTTGGTCGGCTAATTCAAGTCACGCCGCCAATGAAGGAGTTATTTAAGAGGGACTATGACTATGAAAGAATGGCAAGAGCTTATTACAGTTCTCAATATATGGTGGAAAACCCTGAGGGGGTGATGCCGGACAATGCCCTTTACAATTTTTGCGCTGGTTATTATCTCCGTGGCGGCAATCCCATTTTAGTTAATCCAGAACATCCGCCCTTGGGAAAATATTTTTTGTCGCTCTCCGTGCTTTTTTTCCAGAACACGAGAATAGCGACCTATTTCTTTTTTTATTTAACTCTTTTGGCTTTTTTTCTTCTCGCTAGGCTAATTTTAAAAAATTTTAATTTGGCTCTGGTTACGACCTTGCTTTTTAGCTTTGAAAAACTATTTTCAAATCAATTACGTTATCCACCGGTGCTTAGTATCTTTCAGCTTTGTTTTATTCTTTTTTCTTTCTTTTTCTTCATTCAATGGCTGAAAACTAAAAAAAGAAAAGATCTTGTTTTAGCTTCTTTAAGCTTAGGAATTACTGCGTCAGTGATGTTTTTTATTACCGCTTTGGTGATTTTTGTTAGCTGGGTGCTTTTTTTGCTCGTCAAAAAAAGATGGCAACAGACTTTTTCTTTGGTCTTTTGGGTGGGGTTATCGACTTATCTCGTTTTAAGCTTGAGTTATTTAAGAGTTTTATTAGAAGAACCAAATCCTTTAAAGGCTTTGAGCATTCAGAAATGGATTCTTTGGTTTCATCAGGGTAAATTAACCTCAATCGGGACGATTTGGCCCTTGATTTATTTTAATCGCTGGCAAACCTGGTGGGCTGATCGGGCGATTATTAGCGACCCTCAATGGTGGTTTGGCTTACCCATCTTATTTACTTTTGCTTTTGTGTTTGCTCTTATTTACTGGTTAAAAAAAATAAAAGACGAAAAGCTAGAACTAATTCTTTTTTGGTTTTTGATTTACAGCCTTTTTATTTCTTTTGGCCAAGCCAACATCCGCTATCTTTTGCCCATCCTGCCGTTTCTTTATTTAATCTTAATTAAATTTTTATCTATTTTTTTCCGTGAAAAAGTTTGAAATTCTGCTGCTGGTTTTCTTCTTTCTTTTTTCCTGCTGGCTGATGAATAAGTCGTTTGGCTATTTGCCGGAGATCGGCCAGTTCCGGATCGCCCGGCATCAGGTAGGCGATTTTGGCCTACACCTGTCTTTAATCCGTTCTTTTTCTTGGGGCAACAATTTTCCAGTCGAGTCGCCGTTTTTTCCGGGCAAACCCCTGCCTTATCATTATTATTTTGATCTGGTGGTCGGCGGCTTAGAGAGATTAGGCTGGCGGTTGGACTATGCTTTTAATGGTTTAAGCGTTATCGCTTTCACCGCGATTTTATTTTTGATTTATAAACTTTCCCAGACTATTTTCGGCCTTAATCCTTGGTTGGGGATATTATCAGTGGCTTTTTTTCTTTTTTCGAGCAGTTTAAGTTTTGTTGATTTTTTCCAACAAGGGCCGACTTGGCGGGACTTCTGGTTTTTGCCAGATTATCTCCACAAAGGACCCTTTGACGGGTCGTTGATTTCGATTTTTTTCACCCCTAATGTTTGGTTGAACCAGCGGCATTTGCTTGCCGGCCTGGCCATCAGTCTGGCGATTCTTAATTTCATTATTAAGCGATTGTTTAATGATCAGCCGCTGGCGTCGCGGCTGTTGGTTGGTCTGGGTTTAATTTTAGGGCTTTCTTCGCGAATCCATACTTTAATTTTTTTCAGTAGTAGCCTAACCCTGTTTTTTCTTTTTATCTTTTTCCGGCGTTGGCGGCAAATTTGGCTAGTTTTTCTGCCAGCTGGCTTGATTTTTTTACCTCACGGCCTTCAGATTTTAAACCAGAACCTAACTCATCCTTTTTGGCGGCCGGGCTTTTTAGTAGATGGACTAGGGGAGTGGTTTAAATTCTGGTGGCTGAATTTCGGCGCGGCTCTTTTCACCATTCCGGCCGGCGTGATTCTGGCCGGCAAAAAACAACGGCAGATTTTTTTTAGCTTTTTACCGTTGTTTATCATTGGCAATTTGTTTCAATTAGGTTTTCGGATTGACCATAATCACTCGTTGTTTAATTTATTTTTTCTTGGGGCGAATTTTTATACTGCCTTTTTTCTTGTTTGGTTAATCAAACAAGAAAACGTGGGAAAAATTTTATTTTTTACCACCTTTTTTCTATTGACTTTTTCCGGCGGCTTGAATTTCCTGGCCGTCAAGAATGATTTTCAGCTCTCTTTTCCGGAAGCGTCAACTAGGGAGTTGATGGCTTGGATTAAAATAGAAACAGACCGTCAGTCTGTTTTTCTGGCGCCGGCCGAGATTTTAGATCCAGTGACCCTGGCTGGCCGCTTTAATTATTGCGGCGCTAATTATTATCTTGAGGTGATGGGCTATAATTTTACTGATAGAAAAAATCTGGCCAAACGTTTTTTTAGCGCTGGTGATCAAGAGACGCTGGCGCTGATGAAAAGCCAAGAGATTGATTACTTGCTGTTGCCCTTAAGACTGAAAACTGACTTTTTTCAGGAAAATTTAGAATTGGCTTATCAGAACGCTGATTGGTTAGTTTTCCGGCTATGAAAAAATTGCTTATCTTTTTAGTGGTTTCTCTGATTTATTTTTACGTTGGCACGAGAGGCAGCTTTATTGTTCCCCTGGACTTAGATCACTTCAACCCCTTAGCCCAATCCCTGCTTCAAGGCAGGTTGGATATTCCCGAGCCAGCAACCAATTATGACCTCGCTTTTTATCAAGGCCGCTGGTATCCTTATTGGGGTGTCTTGTCGGCTCTGATTTTAATGCCTTATCAGGTATTAATGCATCGCTACCTGCCCCTTTTATATCTTAATGTTTTTTTTGGCAGCCTGAATGTGGTGATTATTTATCTGCTTTTAAAACGGCTCCAGCAAGACTTCCTGTCTCAGCTTACCGAATGGGGCATTTTATTGACCACAGCGCTTTTTGCTTTTGGGACGACTCATTTTTACCTGGCGACCAATGCCGGCGTTTGGCACACGGCTCAGGTAGTCTCTTTTTTCCCAACGGCTCTGGGTATTTATTTAATCTTCAAAAAAAAGCGCTCGCTTCGCGATTATTTCTTTTCTTCATTATTAATTAGTCTAGCTTTTCTGGGTCGAGGACCAATGATTTTTCTGCTGTTAATTACATTTTCTTTGGTTTTAACTGAATCTGCTGAGAAAAGAAAACGCTGTTTAGGCCTCATGGTTTGGCCGGTCTTGTTTTTCGCCTCGCTGATGTTTCTTTATAATTGGCTGCGATTTGATAATCCGCTGGAAAACGGCTATCGCCACGTGATTTATCATCCTCATTTTCAGTCCTGGATTGATCAACACGGCATTTATTCTCTGGCCTATCTGTTGAAAAATCTCTGGATTATGCTTTTGGAGATACCGGCTTTAAGCTGGCAGGACGGCGTGAAGCTGAGCTTCAACCTAGACGGCAGCTCGATTTTCTTTTTGACGCCACCGCTTTTAGCGATTTTCTTAGCCGCGCCTCGGGACATTTACCGTCGCTCACTTTGGTTGTCCTTGCTGGCAGTGGTTTGCCCGATTCTTCTGATTTACAGTAGCGGCTGGCTGCAATTTGGTTATCGCTATAGTTTGGACTTTATGGTGCCGCTGTTGCTGCTTTCGATTTTCGGCGTTAAAGGCAGGATCAATCTTCTTTTCTTTTTAGGAACGGTTTTTGCCATTTGGATTCATTATTTAGGCATTATTGCTTTACAATGAAAAAATACTGGCCATGGTTAATTCTGGGGCTATTGGTGGTTCTGGCGAGCTGGCCCTTATGGCGGGCCGGTTTTATACCGACTCACGATGGCGAGTATCACCTAATCCGTTTTTGGCAGTTTGACAAGAATTTTCGCAGCGGCCGACCCTTTTCCCGCTGGGCGCCGGATTTAGATCATGGTTTTGGCGCGCCGCTTTTTAATTTTTTCTATCCGTTGCCGAACTACGGAGCGGAAATTTTTCTGCTTTTGGGTGCCAGTCTGGCCGATTCTTTCAAGTTCAGCCTGGCTTTAACCTTAATTTTGTCAACCCTGTTTTTTTATCTTTGGTTAAAAGAACTTTTCGGTTCCTGGCCAGCCTTAGTTGGCGCTGTTTTCTATCTTTACGCGCCCTATCATTTTGTTGATGCTTACATTCGTGGTTCGGTCGGCGAAGCCTGGGCTTTGGTTTGGTTAGCAGCGATTCTTTGGGCTTGGGAGAAGCGCCGGTTAGCACTAGCGGGCTTATTTTTTGCTTTACTCATTCTTTCTCACAATATTCTCGCTATGATTTTCAGTGTATTTTTAGTGAGCTATTTAGTTTTTTGCCGCCCCACCTCGGAGGAGTCATGGCTTTCTCCGCCAGCTGGCGGATTCAGCCTGCCACCGTCCGAGGAGTGGCTGTCCGGAGTGTCTTTAATTCTTGGTTTGGGGTTAAGCGCCTATTTTTGGCTGCCGGCCTTGGTCGAAAAAAGATTCGTCCGCGGGCTAGAGCTGATTAACTATAGCGACCACTTTCCGGCCTTTTTCCAACTGGTCTTTCCTTCCTGGGGGAATGGTTTTTCCGTCAGCGGCATTATGGACGGGATGTCATTTCAGGTCGGTTTGGTTCATTGGTTGGTGGTGCTGACGAGCCTGGTAGTCATCTGGCGGCAAAAAATTCTCTCCAGTAAGCCGGTCTTTTTCTTGACTTGGTTTATTTTTCTAGTTTTTTTAATGCTGGAAATTTCTTTGCCGCTCTGGCGTTTTTTCCCCTGGTTGGCCTATCTTCAATATCCCTGGCGGCTGTTGTCACTGATGATGCTGATCACCAGCTTTCTGGCCGGATGGTTGGTTGGGAAACTGAAGAAGCGTTGGTTGACCTTGGCTTTGTTGGCAGCCGTCTTACTCTGTAATTGGCGTTACAGCCGGCCGGTTATTTATCCGGCTCGAGATAATGGTTTTTATTTAAATAATCCGGACTGGACTCAGGGGACAGCGACTTTAGGCAACAGTTTTCAGACGATTTGGGCTAACCATGATCAACCAGCAGAACCAAAAACTGAGTTTCAAGAAAATAACCGCCTGCGGTTTAATATCAATTATTATCCTGGCTGGCAAGTTTTGGTTTCCACCAAAGGCGGACCAGCCTCTGGCTGGAATGGTCAGAAGCAGCTGCTTGAAATCGAACCAGACGGCGCTTTTAGTATTGCTGCGGTTCAAGGAGAAGGTAAGATCAGGGTGAACTTTACCGAAACGCCGCTGCGCTTATTTAGCGACGGCCTGTCATTAATTAGTTTTTTGCTGTTGGTTCTGCTACTATTTAAAAACAAGTGATGAAGGTTGTCTTTGACTTGAGAAAATTCAGTTCAGCCCACAGCGGCCGGGGCATGGGTGTCTATGTCGAGCAGTTGTTAGCCGGACTGCAGCGAATCAAAAAAAAAGACTTTTCTTTTCAGGTAATTAAACAAGGGCCTTTGCCAGTTGACGCTGACCTGATTCACTATCCTTATTTTGATCTTTTTTTTCCGACTTTGCCTTTTAAAAAACCAAAGCCGGCAGTAGTCACGATTCATGACGTGATTCCTTTGGTTTTTCCCCAGCATTTTCCCCGGGGGATTAAGGGTGAAGTAAAGCTTCAACTTCAAGAACTCTCTCTGCGCAACACCGCCGCAATTATTACTGATTCAGAAAGTTCTAAAGAAGATATTATTACATATCTTCATGTTCCGGCAAAGAAAATCCACGTTGTTTATCTGGCGCCCGCAAAAGAATTCAAAAAATTACCAATTAAAGAAAAACATAACCTCCCCGAGCGTTTTGTTCTCTACGTCGGCGACGTGAATTGGAATAAAAATGTCGATGGTTTGTTGCGGGCGGTTGCCAAAACAAAAACCAATTTAGTTTTCGTCAGCCGGGCCTTGAAAAAAACCAAGGTACCTGAAGCGAAGGTGATTCTTCGATTAATCGAAAGGCTTGGTTTAAAAGAAAAAGTGAAGATCTTAGGCTGGGTGAGCAGCCAAGAATTAGTGGAGATTTATAACTTAGCAACGATTTATGTTCAGCCGTCTTTTTATGAGGGCTTTGGTTTGCCAGTTTTAGAGGCGATGGCTTGCGGTACACCAGTGGTGGCGTCGGCGGTAGCGAGCTTGCCAGAGATTTGTGGTCAGGCGGCGATGATGGTTGATCCCCGCCAGCTGGCGGGAGCAATTGAGAAATTAATGAAAGACACCCAGCTCAGGAAAAAATTATCAGCCAAAGGCATTAATCAGGCGAAAAAATTCACTTGGCAAAAAACAGCCGAGGAAACCATTAAAGTCTATGAAAAAGTCGTTTAGAAAAATTTTCATTCTTTTTGTTTTTTGGCGAACAGGGTTGTCGCTGCTGGTCATGATAGCCGAACGGTTGCTGGTGAAGCGGCCGGATTTTTTCGGCCCAAATTCCTGGTCAAACTTTGACGGCGTTCATTACCTCAGCATTGCTGAGCACGGCTATTTCCACTACGAGCAGGCTTTTTTTCCTTTTTATCCTCTTTTGATTCGCTGGCTGACTTTTTTCACTCGGAATTATGTTTTCTCTGGTTTATTTATTTCTCATCTGGCGTTTTTTGCTTCTTTAGTTTTACTTTATTTATTGGTCAAACTTGACTTTAGCGAAAAGACAGCTTGGCGAAGTATTTTTTACTTACTAATTTTTCCCACCTCTTTTTATTTTGCCAGCGTTTATACTGAATCGCTTTTTTTGGCTTTGGTTTTAGGGTCTTTTTACGCGGCCAGAAAGAAGCGCTGGTGGCTAGCCGGGATTTTAGGCGGCCTGGCCAGCGCCACGCGATTAACAGGCATTTTCCTTTTGCCGGCTCTATTTTACGAGCGGCAGGAAGCCAAGCGCAAAAGCTTCGCTGCTTTACTTTTGATTCCGCTGGGTCTTTTAGCTTACATGTGGTATTTAAAACAGACTGCAGAAGACCCGTTTTATTTTATCCATGTTCAGCCGTTTTTTGGTGCCGAGAGAAGTGGTGGCAAAATCGTTCTTTTGTACCAGGTTTTTTGGCGCTATCTGAAAATGCTGGTTACTGTTCAAAAATGGACGTTGACCTATTTTGTGGTGGTTTTGGAAGCATTAATTGCCTCGGGCTTTCTAGCAATTTTGATCCTGGCTTACCGTCAAGGCCTGAGACATTCTTATCTGATTTTTGCCGTCTTGGCTTATCTAATTCCGACTCTAACCGGAACCTTCTCTTCTTTGCCGCGCTATGTTTTAGCTTGTTTTCCCTGCTTTCTTTATTTAGCCTTGCTGAAAAATAAGAAGATTCACTTTTTGCTTTTTACTTTTTGCTTTTTACTTTTAATGGTTTGCGTCATTCTTTTTACTAGAGGGTACTGGGTAGCTTAGTGAAAAAACAAGGGCCGTTGGTGTCGATTATTATTCCGGTGAAAGAGGTTAATGACTATCTGCGTCAGGAAACTATTCCTGCCCTTTTGAAACAGAGCTATCAGAATTTTGAGATTATTATTCTGCCGGACAAAAAAACCAAAGAGAAACTGCAGCGAGCGAAAATTATTGCCACTTGGCCGCAAACCGGACCAGCAGATAAGCGCGATCTGGGTGCCAAAAAAGCCCAGGGTGAAATTCTCGCTTTTATTGATGACGATTCTTATCCGAGCAAAAATTGGCTGAGGGAAGCGGTGAAAATTTTCCAGGAAGGCAAGGAAATTGTTGCCGTCTGCGGACCAATGATCACGCCGCCTCAAGATAACTTTCGCCAAAAAGTAGCCGGTTATGTTTGGTCTTTGGCTTTTGGCAGCGAAGGCGCCGGTACTTACCGTTATGCGATTAGACCGCAGCGGCAGGTAGATGATTTTCCTACGGCCAATCTTTTGATTAAAAGAAAATATTTTTTCCAGGCCGGTGGTTTTAATACTCATTTCTGGTCCGGTGAAGATACGAAGCTTTGTCTTTATCTCACCCAAAAACTGAAAAAGAGAATTATTTATGACCCGAAAGTTTTAGTCTACCATCATCGTCGGGAAGTTTTCGGCCCTCACTTGGAGCAAATCAGCCGTTACGCTTTGCATCGGGGCCACTTTGCCAGAATTTTACCGCAAACCTCATTACGTCTGGGCTATTTGGCGCCGAGCCTGTTTGCTTTAGGCGTTCTCGTGGCGCCAATTTTAGCGATGTTTTTTAGCTGTTTGCGGCCTTTTTATCTGACAGCGGTTGGTGTTTATGTTTTGGGGCTGGTTTGGACCAGCCTGGTAGTTTATTGGCGGGAAAAAGATCTTAATATGACCCTGATGGTCGGGCCGGCTATCTTTCTAACTCATTTTGTCTATGGCATTATTTTTATTGTCGGTTTTTTTGCTCCCTACTTAAGTCAATAAAACCTAACACCTCTAAGGTGTTATACCCTTGACACCTTGGGTAATTTTTAGTAAAGTAATAGTTATTAAGATATGCCAGGTAGAAAAATACCGCTTATTACTGATAATTTTTATCACGTCTTAAACAGAGGCGTTGCTTCTCAACCCACCTTTAAAACTAAAAGAGACTTTAGTCGGGCCATCGAAACATTAAGATATTATCAGAATGAAAACTTTCCTTTACGATATGCTCAATTTATAGTTATTTCTCAAAAAAAAAGAATGGAAATTCGGGAAGAATTAACCGAAGCAAAAGAATTTTTAGCTGAAATCATTGCTTTTTGTTTTATGCCCAATCATTTTCATTTAATTTTGAAGCAAAAAATTGATAATGGCATTTCTAAGTTTATGAGTAATTTTACCAATAGCTATACTCGGTATTTTAATTTTAAAAATAAAAGAATCGGTCCTTTATTTCAAGGTAAATTCAAGGCTGTCAG
This sequence comes from uncultured Gammaproteobacteria bacterium, assembly GCA_964612215.1. Lineage (GTDB taxonomy): Bacteria > Patescibacteriota > Microgenomatia > CAZTEW01 > CAZTEW01 > CAZTEW01. Next base: position 2,077 of record CAZTEW010000002.1, on the reverse strand, counting down.
GATCGAAACAGCTGCACAACTTCTTCATGTTTCAAGATATATTCATCTTAATCCATATTCTTCTTATGTGGTCAAATCTTTTAAAGAACTGAAAAATTATCCTTATTCCTCTTTTCCAGAATATTTGGGTAAGTCACAAATAGAGATTTGTAGTAAAGAGATTATTTTTGATGATGTTGATGATATTCTGTCTTATAAAAAATTTATTTTTGATCAAGCTGATTATCAGAGAAGACTTGAAGAGATAAAACACCTTTTATTAGAAGAATAAATTGATTAATACCCAAGGTGTAGGTAGGATTACACCTCTAAGGTGTTAGGAGTTAAGGTGTTAGGAGTTCAAGCGCTTGCTGGATATTAGCGTTTTCTGGATTAATTGCCGCGGCTTTTTCTAATTCTTGTCTGGCTAGTTCGATTTTACCTTGCTGATAGTAAATCGCCGCTAGGTTTTGATGCGATTGCCAGAGTTGAGGATTAAATTCCAGCGCTTTTTGATAATAGCTAATTGCCAAATCCATTTCACCAATCTGGGTGTAAGTGTTGGCAAGATTGTGATAGGCATCAGCATAATTAGGCTGCAGTTCAATGGCTTTTTTAAATTCGGCGATGGCTCGCTGGTAATTGCCCTGCCGGCCATAGAGATCGCCTAAATTATTATGATTCTGCGGGCTGGAAGGTGAAGTTCTGGCGGCTGACAGCCAAAGAGTGTCTTGGTTTTGCCAGTCCTGATTTCTAATGATTGTCCGAACAGAAAGAAGGATGAGGATAATGGCGAGAAGCGCATATTGACTCCACCTCCGAGGAGTCCCCGCCAGCCGGCGGGCCACCTCGGAGGTGTATTTAAAGAATCCTTGAATTGCTAGACCAACCAGAACAAAAATGCCCAGTGAGCTGAAATAAACATAGCGTTCGGCGACTACCCAGGCGATTTTCAAAGGCGCGAGCATTGGTAGCAAACCAATAAAGAAAAAACTGAGCCAGAAGAAAGAAGGTCGTTGAGACCTCTTGAAAAGCCAGAACAACCCAAGACAGAAAAAAGCCAGCGTGACGGCGAGCATCAACAAGTATTCGGTTTGAGAAAAGACTGTTTCCGAATGGTAAAGAGTCAATTTTATTGGCCAGAAAATTAACTGTAAATAAGAGCTGATGGCCGTGGGAATTTGAATCAGAGGATTATAAAAGCCTTGTTGCTGGTAGAATTGCGACTGAAGCGCGCCCATTCTTTGGCCTAAAATCCCAGCCGAAAGAATAGCGGTTCCCCAGAAAGCGCTTAAGCAAAAGAAGGGTATTAGCCGCTGCCAATTCTTTTTCAGCCGGCCGAAAGAAAACTCAAAACTTAAAAGAATTAAAGGAAAAATAATTGCCTTTTCAGTGGTAAATAAAGCCAAAAGAAAACTAATCACCGCCCAAAATTGCTTTTTGCGCAAATAAAGGAGCAAAGCGAGAAAAAGAAAAAAAGCATACTGGCTGTGAACGCCGCCGGAAATCCAAACCACGGTTTCGCTTAAAATCGGGTGAACAGCAAAAACCGAGCTGACAATTAAAGCTAAAAAAGGTTCATAGAAGAAATTAATTAAATAATAAATCACCAAGACTGACCCGAAATGGAAAAGAAGATTATTAATTAATCGGAAGACTAGAGGATTCAAGCCAGCTAGGTGATAGCTTAAAGCATAAAAGAAATAACGGAGAAAATTGAGCGAGTGGTGCGGCAAATAATAACCAAAATTGCCAATGTTTTCATTTTGGACAATGGCAGTAATGTCATCAGAAACAAAATCATTTTTCAGGGAGTTAAAATAAACCGCGATGACTAAAAACGCGAGAAGAAAGAGGTGATTTCTGTTAATTCCACCTCCGAGGAGTCCCCGCCTGCCATGGCCTGCGGCCGAAAGCCCTGGCGGGCAGGCATTCGGCCACCTCGGAGGTGTCTTGGCTTTAGTGATGAATTTATCATATTTTTCTACCATATTTATCTTGCCTCTGGTATAGAATTTTGCTGTTATGGTGTATAAGCGATATTAGATACAGTTTTCTATCTATTTTGTCCTAGTATTTATTCTATTGTTGAAATATT
>CAZTEW010000001.1:80534-86284 GCA_964612215.1 uncultured Gammaproteobacteria bacterium | reverse complement strand
TTGGTAATGAAAATCTCTACTTTATTCACTACCGCGGTTGCCAGTTGAATTGCATCCGGCGTTCGCAACTGATATTTTCTTCGCAATGAAGCCGCCTCATCAGCAATGCTGAAATCTGGTATTATCGTTTCTAAATTTTTTGTTTTAATAAAAAAATCTTTATAAGACTGTATTAAGTCTGGCTTGTCTTCAAGTTCAGAGAAAGAAATTGTTTCGATTAAAGAAATAAGAGAAGTGATAATTTTAAGCTTCTTTTTGTCTAACAAAGAGAAAACATAATGCGTTTGGTGGTAAAATTTTGCGTGCTTGCCAAATTGATAGATAAAAATCATTGAATCTAAAGCAACTCGCCTGAATTTTCCTATCTTTCTCTCAAAGCTTATTTTTCCCACGAATCTCTTTCTTTTTGAATATACTCATCAATATCAACTTTGTCCCAAATTTCTTTACCTAAGCCGAGCGTATAGTCAGCTAGACTTTTAGGTTTGGGAACCAAGGCGATTGCCTTGCTTTTAGCCCAATCTTGAACCCAGGCTAATAATTTTTGGCCGGGTTTAATTGCCAGCTCCTCTCGCAATTGTTTGGGAATAGTAATCTGATATTGGGAGCTAACCGTTAATGTTGCTGATTCCATTTTTTACTTTTCTCCTTTCAATTTTATTTTTATCACAAATCTAAAATTCTGTCAAGATAGTCTTGGAGAATCAGGCAGGCAGCAATCGTGTCGCTTTGTTGCTGGCGCTTTTTTTTAGACTTGCCGCTTTTGACCATTATTTTTTTCGCTTCTTCACTGGTCAGGGTTTCATCCTGATAAACAACCGGCAAGCCAGTTAATTGTCTGAGGTTGGCGCCAAAGCGCCGCGTTTTTTCCGCCATTTCCGACTCGGAAAGACCAATGACAATCTTGTCAATCCCCTGCTCGCGGCAAATTCGCTGAACTGCAGCTATTTTCTTGACCGTACCCAGCGGTTCAGCTAAAAACCCTTCGCTAATCGCCAGGCCGATCTTTTTTTCACCAAAATCAACGCCCAGAAATCTCATTAAAACCTTTTTAATTTTGCTCGGACAGCCAATCTTTTCCAATAAGTCCCGGGCGGCACGCAGGTGACTAAAGTTAAATAAGGCTGATCATAACGCTGTTCCAGAATACTGACGTCTAGGGCTTCGACTTCTGCCATTTCATAAACTTGATAGCGGTATTCAATACCGTCAAAAAAAACCATGATTTCTTCGCCTTTTTCAATCGTCGGTAAAGTGGAAAAAATGGTCAAATAATTATTAGGGTTAAAAAACTGCGGCAGTACCGAGTGGCCGAAAATAACCGCATTGCCAAACTCTCCTGGTAAGGCGCTGCCGGCATAATGAACTAAGCTGATTGCCAAATCATTGCCGCCGATTTTCACTCGGGCGTCTTCAATTCTCAAACTGGGAATGGCAATGGTATAATCGGTGATTTTCGTGGAGAATTTTCTTTCTAAAGAAGCATCCGGCAACCATTGGGTCAATAGCGTCCGGCTGGTTTCTTGACCTAAAACTGTGGCTGGTAATAAATTAGCTGATTCGGCGAGGGGCGTTAAAAGCCTGGACTTAAAGTGAAAGTAAGAGAGTAATTGATAAGAAAGCAGCGGATAAATAACGCTGATAAAAAGACCTAAGCCAACCGTTACCAGAACCCGAGAAGCGATTTTCACTTGCGGGCCATAGCGAATAACTAAAGGCGTGGAATCTTTTTTGACATAACGATATGGGGGCAGCATTTTAATCTTTGACTTTTATTTCCACCTTAATATTTTTCACTAAGCGGGGAAAGGTTTGCAAACGGGCTGGTAATCCAGGATGAATGCTCACGTCAGCCTTAACAAAACTCGGCAAGGACTCTAGGTATTCTTGGCCAACCTGGGGATATTTTCCAGAGAGGTTTTTTTTGATTTCCTCAAGATCAAGATCTGGCCCCAAATCAGCTTTTAAGTTAAGCTTGATGACCGCTTTACCCTCCTTAGTAATTTTGCTTTCCTCAATGCCAGTGGTCAGCTCTTTAACGATAAAGCCCTCTGGCACTGAATCAGCAATCATCTCAGCCAAAAGCGTTTCTAAATCATCAGCTGAATAGGCTAGGGTTTTCGCCTTCATCGTCATTGCCAAACCCACTGTTTCTGCTTCAGATCCGACCGCTTGACTAAACTCCTGACTGATGACTGCCGTCAAAATTCCCTGATCAAGGATTTTTTTTGCCGCCGGCGCTTGACTTTTTAATTCCTCGATGACTTTTGCTTCGGCTTCAGCGGTCAAACTTTCTAAAAGCGCCTCCCGGTCAACGGCAGAAACCACTTTCACTTGACGGCTGGCGCCGCCGCTGAAAGCCTTGCTGTTTTTGGCCCGATAAGAAGCTGTCGCTAGACCTTTAATTTCAAATTCGCTGTCGCTCGCCAAATTATATTCCGGACCGACTTGCTCAGCGGTCATCGCCACTTGGGTTTTACCGGGAGTAATCACCTCTTGCCAGCCCTCGTTAAAAGAAGAAGAAGCTGAAGCGACCGTGACGTCCGCGTCCAAAGTAAACTCTAAATTCCCCGGGCCGACAACCGTCGTTTCTTTCGTGAAAGTCCGACCGCTGGTAGTGAAGTTATGAATCGTTATCTCACCTTTGGCTTTTTCGCCGATTAATTTTTCACCGCTGGCTTCCCTTTGTTGATTGACCGTCGTTTCCGCTTCAATGGACTCGCCGGGAATTTGCTGTTCCTGGCTGTCGACAGCACTCAAGTCCGGATCAATGCCGATTACCAACTCTTTTTCCAGAATCTTTGCTTCAACAAAAATCACTACCAGCGCTTTCGGATACGACCAGTAAAGTGCCGCGGCCGCGGCGCCAAGCCCGAGAATAAAAAACAAGACCACGCTGATGATCAAAGCTAATCGTCTGTTCCTACCCAGCCTCAATCGAGGCAGTTTAAGCTTCCAGCCGGGAAGCGGCCAGCGTGGTAATTTAATTTTCGGCAAAACAATTTTTTTGGGAGCTTCTGGTATTTTTTCAGCGCTAGGCTTGGCTCCTTCCCTCGCCAAAACGTCTTCCCCCTGAATAAAACCGAATTCTTCAGCCACCGCTTCTTTTTTTAAACCTAAGGATTCCGCCACTTCTTCGCCGCCGGCAATCGTCACTGCTTTCAAGCTCAAACCATCTTCCAAAATCTCTACCTTGGGAAAATGAAGAAAAGTCGCCGCCGGCCATTCAAAATCCAGCAAACTCTGTTGAGCCGCTTCCAAGTCATTACCATCATAAAGCAAAATCCGGCTAGGAAAGCTTTCTTCTTGACTAAAACGGGCCAAGCCTTCATTAATATCTTCAGCTAAGTTTTCACTGCGGCCAATTGCCTGAGTGCCTAAATTTTTTCCGGCCTGGACTAATGTCAGCGCCACTTCATCTTTCCCCAGATTAACTAAAATGCCGGAGAGCGGCGTACCTTCAGTTTTTTTCAGATACTGAATAATGGCTTCTGTCGTGATCACAAAACCAAGAGGCTGAAGATCAAGCTTTTGACAAAGCGCTTTCAGGTCCGCCTGCCGCGGCTTGACGATTTTGTCTTCGCTGACCCAGGTTTCTGGCAAACCAAAGATGATCTTATTTGGCTCTTCTGGCAGATCTTCCAAGGCTGAAGCCAAAGAAGCATCGCTGGCGGCCGTCAGGCTTTCTAGCCTTTGGCCGTCCCACTTCTCCCGGCGACCGCAAGCCTTTATTTTCGGCTTCTCTTCTGCCGCCTGCCAAACAGCCGCCCAGACAGAATAAGGAGTAATTTCCAGAGCCAAGAAATGCTCTTTTTCTTCTTCCTGAGACTTTAATTTGGTAAAAAGATTTTCCAGTTCCATGATTAGGCGCGGACAGCGTAAAGGCGGCGTTTGCCGGCACCGGCTGACTCTTCTTTGCTTATTTTAATATTACCAATTTCTCCGGTCGAAGTCACATGGGGGCCGGCACAAACCTCTTGACTTACCTCGCTGATCGCATAAACTTTCACCTTTTCCGGATAGCGCTGGCCGAAAAAAGCCAAAGCTCCTTGGCTTTTTGCTTCGGCAAGGCCCATGGTTGCTTGTTTGACGGCTAAGTTCTTGGCGATTTGTTCGTTGACAAAAGCCTCTACTCTTTTAATCTGGCTGGCGGTTAATTTCTCCGAATAGGTAAAATCAAAGCGCAGTCTCTTTTCAGTGATATTGGAACCGACTGGCTTGACTTTCTCCCCCAAAACTTTTCTCAAGCCGGCATGAAGTAAGTGAGTCGCGGTGTGGAATCTGGTCACCGCCGGCGAATGATCAGCCAAACCGCCTTTGAACTGGCCTTTGGCGGCAGTGCGGGAAATTTCTTGATGTCGCTTCAACTCGCGCTTAAATTCCTCTTCATCTAACCGACAGCCTTTGGCGGCTAAAATCTCCTGGATGATTTCGAAGGGAAAACCATAAGTCTGAAAAAGATTAAAGGCAGAACGGCAGTCAATTTTCTGCGGATCCTGCTTCTCAATTTCCCGCAGGCCTTTTTCCAAAACCCGGCTAAAGCGGCCGATTTCCTGTTCCACGACCGCGACCGTCAGCCGGTTCATCTTCATTGGACTGGGAAAGTAAAGCGGGTAAATTTTGACAACCTGTTCAATGATGGGCTGAAAGCTAAGCGCGGCCGCGGTTGTACCCGTCATTTGCCTCATTTTAACGCTGGCTCGTCTTAACAGGCGCCGCAGCAAATAACCTCGGCCTTTGTTCTCCGGTTCCAGACCGGCGCCAATCATAAAAACCGCGGCTTTCAAGTGATCGACGATCACCCGCATCGCCGCTTGATGATCTTGGTAGTTTTGAGCGCTGGCTTTTTCCGTGGCTTGAATTAACGGCCAAAAAAAATCGGTTTTGAAAATATCGACTTCATTCTTTGTGGCCGCCAAAATCCGCTCCAGGCCGCCGCCAAAGTCAACATTCTGCTGGGGCAATTTCACTAGCTTGCCAGCTTTGTTTTTTTGATACTCCATAAAAACTGAGTTGCCGATTTCCAAAAACCGACCGCAGTCGCAGTTAGGATGACAGTTTTTGCCGTATTGAGGATCGTGTTTAACTTGAGTAAATTCATAAAAAACCTCCGAGTCAGGGCCGCCGATCTCTCCAACCGGCATTTGATTCGGAGCGCCGGAGCGAGACCACCAGTTTTCTTGTTCAATTGGGTAAACAAAGATTCTATCTTTTGGCAAACCAAGCCCTAACCAAGTCTTTTCTGATTCTTCGTCTTTAGGAATGCCTAGGCCGCCGCTAGAAATAGTAACCGCTAGTTTTTCTTTAGGCAGTTTTAAAGTTTCAATTAAGAACTCCCAAAACCAAGCCAGCTGTTCTTGTTTAAAATAGTCGCCGAGCGACCAGTTGCCGAGCATTTCGAAAAAAGTGGTGTGGCGGTTGTCACCAACCTCGGCAATATCTTCGGCCCGGAAGCAGATTTGACTATTCACCAACCTCTTGCCTAAAGGATGAGTTTCACCGCTGAGATACGGCACCAATGGCTGCATCCCGGAACCGGTAAAAAGCGTCGTCGGATCATTCTCCGGAATCAACGCCGCCGTCGGAATCACCGCATGGCCTCTTTCTCTGAAAAAATCAATAAATTTCCGGCGCAATTCATCACCAGTCATCATCCCTTCATTATATACTATCTCTACCTTCTAGTTCGAAACCCATCCCCGCAAGGGCACTGCCGGCGCGGCGGGTGCCCTTGGACGAGCTCAGGATAA
>CAZTEW010000001.1:0-80434 GCA_964612215.1 uncultured Gammaproteobacteria bacterium | reverse complement strand
ATGGTGAGCTTTATCGAACCAGTCGAGGGAAGCAAGCGAGCCCCGCAGGGGCGAGCTAATCAAATGACGTTCGACATTTTTTGTAAACCGCCACCAGGGTTTTTAGCTTCGGAAGAGAATTAGGTCAGTTTTTCACCGCGGCGGCGGAAGAAGCTAGTGTTTTCTTGAATAAGTAAATCCTAGTTCTTTCTCGACTCTTTCCGCTAAAAAAACCTTCATTAAAGACTGATAAGGAACATCTTTAGAATTAGCTATTTCTTTAATCCTCGCCAGTAAATATTTTGGCAGTCTTAAAGAAATTGACTGGGTGGTTGGTTTCAGGTTGGGAAAGACAGGATTAACTATCGCTTTACTCCAATCAACATGTTCGGTTGAATCATGAACCGCCCAGAATTCTCTTTCCTGATCCTCGCTTTTAAACTTAGGAATTGGTTTAATTCTCTTGTTTTTCATATATCTTCCTTTCTTTTTTATTTTGATTATGAGCCGAAATGACTCTAATTTTTTTGTTTCTGGTTGTGAAAACCAAAAACAATTTTCTTCCCCTATTTGTTTTTCCTAAGGCTTGAAATCTTTTTTCTCTTCTGGTCGAATGTTTTTCATCAAAATTAACCAGCAATGGTCGATTAAAAAAGACTTCTTCGCATTCCCAATCCCATTCAGGAATACTAACCTGGCTCTAATATCGTTCACTCCGGGAAGCATATGAGATTTAGATTGTTGTGACAAGCCAAAAAACTATGTTATAATAATTTTATGAGTTGGCAACAAGCAATACAAGAAAGGCAAGAGATGGTTTTAGCCACCATTTCGCGAGATAATAATCCTCATGCAATAATCGTATTATCCCTCGGTTTAATTGATGAAAAGTTATTAATAGGTGCTTGTTTAATGAAAGCAACGTTAAAAAATATAAGGAACAATAATCAAGTAGCTTTGGTTGTAAAATATAATAGTGAATATTATCGACTTAAAGGTAAAGCGCAAATTCATTCATCTGGAAAATATTTTAACCTTGCATATAAAAAAAGCAATCCTCCGATGCCTAAATACGCTATTTTGATTGATATTAAAGAAGTCTTTGATTTAGACAAGCAAAAAAAGATTATCTAAAATTTGCCCGCTAAACAAATCTAAAGACATACCGAGTAAAACAGTGAGGTAAGTTAAGCAATATTTAATAATTGATTACCCTCTTGCTCTAAAATATTTAAATTATTCGAGTTCTCGCACCACTTCGATAAATTTAGGACACGGCGTCTACTACAGAAGCTGCAGTTTAGCCTCAAACTGCCTCTTGACATTGTGTTATTTGGTATATACAATATCTCTGCATGCTAGTTATTAAGGAGCCTATTGAGTTTGTTTGGGATAAAGGCAATATTGATAAAAATTGGCAGAAACATCGAGTGACTAATCAAGAATGTGAGGAAGTTTTTTTCGATGAAAACAAAAGAATATTAAAAGATAGATTGCATTCTGAAAAAGAAGCTAGATATATTTTATTAGGAAAAACAAAGAAACAGCGTTTGCTCTATATTGTTTTTACGATTAGAAAGAAAAAAGTAAGAATTATCTCAGTTAGGGATATTAATAGAAAAGAGGTGAAACTATATGCAGAAAAAGCTTAAAATACCAAAATTTAAAAATGAAGACCAGGAAAGAGATTTCTGGGCTAAAGTGAATCTGGCTGACTATTTTGAACCAGCTGATTTCCAGCCAGCCTCTTTTCCGAATCTCAAACCAACCACCAGATCGATTTCCATTCGCCTACCTGAATATTTGATTGACAGGATTAAAGAGCAGGCGAATGAGATTAGTGTTCCCTATCAGTCACTGATTAAGGGCTATCTGAAAAAAGCTGTCTTTGAACAGACTTAAGGTTTTACACTGACTTGATTGATAAACCACCTCGGGATAAATCATCCATCGGAGAAGCTACTTTTTTATCTTCAGAAAGACTGTTAATTTAACTTTTCCCCGCCGCGGTGAAAGAAGCGAGAAGAGGATTTCAAAAGATAAAGTCTAGGTAATTTTCCTTGGAAATGGTCTTGGCTTTTACCCGATAGGTTTTTTGGAAAAGCTTCGGAGTAAAGGATTTTTTTGATAGTTTTTGTCAAAATTCGAGGAATCATGTCTATAAAATAATACTTAATTTATGGATTCTTGTGAGAGCCTTGAAAAATCATCTCCGCGCCAAAGCTGCGTTTGGCATTACGGGCAAATCAGGTTCTATTTATACACCGCTCAAAGAGCGATTGCGGCAAAGCACAACATTGTGGGGAACTAAACTTGTCTTAATCTACCACTAAATGTATACTAATCATTAGAATGGAAAAAATTTTAAAATTACTTTTAACCGTCTTCTTAATATTTATAGTTCTCGTTGTTGGAGTTTGGGCATATTTTAAATACTTCAAATTAGCATATAGTGATAGTCAATATGGTTTTATAATCAAAGACCAAAAAGGCTGGTATTCTGTGCCCCCGAGAGAAGGAGTTTATTATTCTCTGGGTACAGCAGAAAATGATGGAGGTTTAGTTATATCTTATTTTGGTGTTTCGCCTGTTGTCAAAGTAGCCCCCACGAACAAAGAGGAAGATTATGAGACATTTAAAGAATCTTGTGGTGAAAATTTTGAAGAATATGGGAAAAGCAATTTGTCTAGTTCAGAAATTACTATAAATAATCTGGAAGGATTTGTTTGTTCATTTGAAGGGATACAAGAGCATGTACCTGGAATGTATATTATGAAACAATACTTCATTTTAAATGAAGAAGGTAAGTCTTATGACTATACTATTTCTGTTGCATATCCTAAAAACAATCCAGAAGAAGAAGAAAAAGTAGAGAGAATAGTAAATAGTTTTCACGCAAAATAATTGGACAAAGCGTTAGTTAGATTAATACTAGGATTACGGAACCGTGGTTTTAGCTGAGTTTCTTGCCGTAACAGTAGAAGAAGCACTAGAATTGAATAGGTCTTGACAGGTGGTCTTTTGAATGGTACTATTCGGTTAATATGGAGGCTGTTTCTATTTCTCAACTTAAAACTCACCCTGCTGGGGTAATTGCCAAGGCTGTTGATTATCCTTTAGCCATAGAAAAAAGAAATCAGGTTAAAGCTTATCTCATCGGTAAAGAACTCTACGAAAAAATTATTTCTTTAATTGAAGATTATATTGACGCTACCGTAATTAAAAGCACTGATTTCAGCAAGGGCAAGGATTTTGAAAAAGTCGCGCTAGAGCTAGGTTTATGAAAGTTATTCTCTCTCCTCGGGCCGAAAAACAACTGAAAAAACTGCCGAAAATCGACCAAATTGCTCTGGTGAGCAAAATAAGAAAAATCAGGGATGAAAACGAAAACATTCGGCCGGAAAAACTAAAAGGCTTTCCTCATATTTTCCGCGTCAGAGTCGGCAATTATCGCTTTGTCTATAAAAAAACCAAAAAAGAGATTTACATTATTCTTATCCATCATCGCCGGGACATTTACAAAGCTCTAAAAAGATTATTCCGCTAGCTCAACTTTTCACCGCGGCGGTGGAAGAAGCGGGAAGGCTTTTTCTTTCCCCTAGCCAGAGGCTGGTCGTCCTCTGGACGAGACTGATCAGTTTCTGACTCTTCTTTTTTTTTACCTGACTTCAGCTCTTCTTTTCTACCTCTTTGTTTAAAAAAGTCAAAGGCAAGTTCAAGAACCTTAAAACCGCCTTTAACGCCATCAAGAAAACTGGATAAGCCAGCGACAGTTTCGGCAACACTACCGCTAATCACCCTGGCATCGTCAAGCATTTTATTGACTTTTTCCAAAGATTTTTTAATTTCCCGAAGAATGTTAACCACCTGGATGCCGATCACTACCAAAAGGGCAGTTAAAACAATGACAACGCCAATCAACAAACCTTGGGCAGAACTTAACATTTTTATTACTTATTATCTATTATCTATTATCTATTATCTAGCTGTCAAGGCCGATAAGGACTGGTCAGCAAAAGTCGATACTGCCAGAAGAGATAGCCGAAAAAAAACAGGAGGCCGAGAATGAAAATCGCCAGTAGAGTGGTTTTTGGCGTCCAGTAAAAACCCTCCAGTTGGGAAGTTTTAAATGTCGGCCTGTTTTTCTCCCGATAATCCCGGCGAAAAACCGCTAAAAACGGCTGGGGATCAACGCCTAAAACCTGGCTGTAGTTTTTGATAAATCCTTGAATATAGGTGCCGCTAGGCAGATCTTGATAGCGGCTTTCTTCCAGGGCGATTAAATAGTCTTTTCTAATTTTAGTTCTCTTGGCAACTGTCGTCAAAGATAATTTTTTGCGCTGACGGTTTTTTTTCAAAAGCTCGCCTGCTTTTTGCACTTCTCCTCCTTTCTAAGCGTCAGTCCGCCAACCAGCGCTGCGGCTGAAGTATTCTTCCGGACTGCGAACCAAAACCTCTCGCGGCTTGCTACCTTCCGGCGGACCGACCAAGCCTGCTTTTTGCAGCTGGTCTAAAATTCTGGCCGCCCGGGCATAACCAATTGATAGCCGGCGCTGCAACAGGGAAGCCGAAGCCCGATCATAGCGGCAAACTACCCGGACGGCTTCGTCAAACAAATCGTCCTTTTCAGTTTCTTCTTCGGTGACTGTCAGAGGTTTATATTTGGTGGTGACTTCATTGATATATTTTGGCTGCTCACCGGTCTTTTTCAAAAACTCAATCAGTTTCTGAATTTCCGCGTCAGAAACATAGGTGCCTTGAATCCGGCTCGGTTTCGCCTGATCCGGCGGAATATAAAGCATGTCGCCGCGGCCCAGGAGCTTTTCCGCACCCCCCATATCCAGAATTACCCGGGAATCAACCGCAGACGTAACATTAAAGGCAATTCGACAGGGAATGTTGGCCTTAATCAGGCCAGTCAGAACGTCAACTGACGGTCTTTGAGTAGAAATTACCAGATGAATTCCGGTCGCGCGCGCCATTTGCGCAATCCGGGTAATAGCGTCCTCAACATCAGCCGGCGCAAAAAGAATAATATCCGCCAGTTCGTCGATGATAATCACCATATAGGGCAACGCCTGAAAGCCAGAAAGTTGGTTATAGCTGTCAATGTTGCGTACCCCGACCTGGGCAAAAAGCTTATAACGCCGATCCATCTCGCTAATCGCCCATTTCAAAGCAGAAATTACCTGTTCCGGATCAGTAATCACCGGTGTCAGCAGATGAGGAATGCCATTATAGGACACCAATTCGACTCGCTTCGGATCAATTAAAATTAATTTGACTTCTTCGGGACTGGCCCGAAAAAGAATAGTGGCAATAAAAGAATTCAAACAGCAGGTTTTGCCTGAACCGGTCGCGCCGGCAATCAAAACATGAGGCATTCTGGCCAAATTAGCAATCATCGGCCGGCCGGAAACGTCCAACCCTAAAGTCACGTTTAATTTATGCTTCTCTTTTTTCATTTCTTTAGAGGCGAGAATTTTTTTCAAAGGCACAATTTCCAAAGAATTATTCGGAACTTCCACGCCCACTAAAGAACGGCCCGGAATCGGCGCTTCAATTCTAATTTGACCGGTCGGCGCGGCCAAAGACAAAGCCAGGTCATTAGCAAGAGCGGTCACTTTAGAAAGCTTGGTGCCGCGGCTGATTTCCAAGGCATATTGGGTGACCGCCGGTCCATAATTCACTTCGGCGACCTTAGCTTGAACACCAAAAGAAGCCAGTGTTTCTTCAACGACAGCCTGATTTTGCTTGACGTCACCACGATCAGCCTCACCGCCGATTTCGTTCACTAATAAATCAAGAGGTGGATATTCCCAAATTCCTTGACTGGTTGAAGAAACTGGCTGGACAGCCGCCGTTGTCTTTTCCAGCTCTTTATCTTCGTGGCCTGATTCTTTTTTGACTCGCCGCGCTAGAATCAATGATCCTTTTTTAGGCATCGCCGGCGTTTTCTCTTTCAGCCGGGCCAAAAGTTGGCCAAAAAACAGGAAAATATCTTCAAACGAAGTTTCAAAAAGAACAATAAAGCCGATTAAACCGGCAGCCAGAAGAACTAAATAAGCGCCAAAACCGGTAATCAAAGCGCTCATATTTTGAAAAACCACTTGGCCGACGCTACCGGTTTTTAAAACTCCGATAAAGCTTAAAGCCATCAGGAAGCCGCCGACTAAAACATGCGGCCGGCAAAGGCGCCATTGCAGGTTAGTCAGCATTAACCCCGCCGCTACCAAAAGAAAAGGCAAAAAAAGAGAGCCAACGCCAAAAAGCTGGCGCGAAAGCAAATGGACTTTGGTTAAAATCTCTCCTTGCTGGGAAAAAGAAAGCATCACCAAGCCGCCGCTGAAAAAAAGAAAAATGCTGGCGATAGCATAAAGCGATTCTTTTTTTAATTTAAGCTTATAAGGGTTTTTCCTGCGACCGCGCTGACTCATCTTGCCTCCACCACCATTCTACACTAAAATCGTTTTCTTTTTAAGCTCGATGACCGTTCCCCGCCTGGCACTGTGTAGTCCGAAAATCAAACTCTCGCCCGGCAAAAGTTCGAAAACCCTTTCCGGCCCGATCCCCATTTCCTTGGCTAAGGCGGCGTAAGCCCGCATGTGCCGCGGACAACCGCCGATGGGAACGAAAAATTTCGGCTTCACCAAAGCCATTAACAGCTGAAGGTCTCCAGCTGAACCATGTCCGGAAGCATGCAGATTTTCCTGAATTTCGTAGTAATGAACCCTAGCTCCCTGGAGTGTTAAGAGGTCAACTAGTTTGTTCACTTTAGCTTCGGTGTTGGGCGGCGAAGGGTCAGCGGAAAAAATCACCGTCGCTCCTTTTTCTAATTTCAACCCCGGATGCTTTCCCTGAGCGACACGCATCAGGTTGGAATTCTCCTGACCATAGCTGCCGGCGACTAAATAGACTAAGCGGCGGGAATTTTTCTGTTTTTTTCTCGACAACCGAGGCAGATAACCCAAGCGCTCGCCAATTGCCAAGCTGGTTTCTATCGAGCGGCCAACAGGTACTATCTGCCTGCCTAAGACTCTGGCGGCCTCAATCATTAACCGCAGCCGGTGAATATTAGAGGAAAGAGTGGTCATTAGAAGCTGGCCCGGCGCTTTGGCCATCAAGGAGAAAAGGGTTTGGCCAACTTTCTTTTCGGTCTGGGTAAAGCCTTCTTCGCACGCGCCCAGGCAATCTGAGAAAAGCGCCAAAACGCCGCTCTGGGCCAGCTGAATACAGCTTTGAAAATCAAAAACCCGGCCGTCAACCGGCGTCAAGTCAAATTTAAAATCGCTGACATGGAAAATCTTCCCGGCTGGCGTCGAAATCGCTAAACCAGAAGCATCCGGAACCGAATGGTTAACTAAAAAAGGCGTTATTTTCCAACTCCCGAGGCTAACATTTTTTCGAAACGACAGTTGTTGCAGTTTTGTTTCTTTTTTGATTTTCAGGTCAATCATCTTTGCCCTCAGGAATTCTAAGCTGATCCGGACGCCAAAAACCGGCAGATTAAACTGCTCCAAAAGATAAGGAATGGCGCCGTAATGGTCAAAGTGAGCATGAGTAATGATCAAACCGCGGAGTTTTTTTCTGATGGTTTGTAAATAAGCAAAGTCCGGAATCAGGATTTTATTTTCTCCCTCTTCTTCTTCAGGAAACCCAGCGCCGCAATCAACCACTAAAGCCTCTTTCTCGGTTTCGTAAACAAACAGGTTATTGGTGACTTCGGCAACGCCGCCTAAAGGAGTTACTTTTACCATTGGGATAAATATTCTTTAATATTTTCGGTGGTGATTTGAAATTCTTGACCTTTTTTCTGGACAATCATTTTCGCCGCTTTCCGGCAAATCCTTTTAATCGTTCGCTCCAGGGTCCGAATACCGGCATCATAGCCCAAGGGCCGGACAATCTGCGGCCAGACAGCGTCGTCGATCTTCAAGTCTGCTTTGGTTAAGCCGGTTTCCGCTAAAACCTGAGGCAAAACATAATCGCGGCCGATAATAATTTTTTCTCCGTCAGAATATGAAGGCATTGACAATGGTTCGAGCCGGTCCAGCACCGGCGCTGAAATGTTAGTGGTGTTGTTGGCGGTAGCCACAAAAAGAACTTCTGACAAATCAAACGGGTAATCAACAAAATAGTCGCTGAAAGCCAGATTTTGTTCTGGATCCAGAAGCTCGATCAGGACGCCCATGATATCGCTTCTGGTCTCTTCTGCCACTCGGTCAATTTCATCTAAAAGCAAGACCGGATTTTTACTGCCGCAGCGCCGCAGGGCCTTAATCACTTGGCCTGGTTCAGATTCCGGGTGAAGCCGGGATTGACCCCGCAACTCCAAAGCTGAACCCATGCCGCCGAAAGGAATTCTGATAAATTTCCTCCCCATCGCCTCAGCGATGGCAGCACCCAAGCTGGTTTTACCCGTCCCCACTAAACCCACTAAACAAAGAATCGGCGCTCGCAAAGCTGGCGGCCGGTCTTTGCCGGCTGATCGCTGGCGCCGCAAATTCAAAACGGCCAAGTGCTCCAGAATTCTTTCTTTAATCTCATCTAAATCATAGTGGCTCTTGTCAAGAACTGCTTTGGCTTTTTCCAGATCAAGGATGTCTTCAGTTCGCTGGTGCCAGGGAAGAGCCGTCACCCAATCAAGATAGCGGCTCATCCGTTCGTACTCCGTTGAATAACCAGCGAATTTAGTCACTCGGTTCAGACGCGCCACCATTGCGGCTGTCTTTTCTAGCAATCCGGCTGGCAATTCGGCTTTTTTAATTTTTTCTCTTAATTTCTGAATTTCAATCAGAAGCTCATTGGGCATGTTTTCATTATATCACGACAATCACGACCGATTTCTGCCACAAATTCTCGTGGTGAAATAATTTTGGTTCTGCCGAATTTTTTTAATGGCAAAAGGTGTTTTTTATCGCCGGTAATTAAATAATCAGCGCTGCCGTCCTGAGCGCATTCCAGATACATATTGTCTTTTAGGTCTTTAATAATTCCCACTTTTGAATGCGGATAAATCATTTCTGCCTCTTCTAGAAGCAAATAAAGATTGAGAAAGTCTTTCGCCTTTAACCTTTCTTTTATCCTTGAATACTGAAATGCGGTTTCGATTTCTTCAATAATGATTGGGGAAATCAAAACACTAAAACAATCTTTCTCCCAGTAAGAAAAAATCGAAGTAATTGTCGGCCCTCGAGTTAAGAAAAAACTAATATAGATATTAGCGTCAAAAACAACCCTCACTTGCCTCTCGCCCAAAGCTTCGCCTTTTCAGCCAGATTCATTGCTTCTTCTTCAGAAAGATCAAGCCTAGCAGCTGTCTTTCTAATAGAAGCAAAGAGTTTTCTTCGCGCTTCTTGCCTCTTCAGATAGCAATGAGCCGCCTCGCGCAGCAATTCAGAACGACTGCGGAATTCTCTTGCTGCCAAACTATCTACCTGTCGAAGCAGTTCGCTGGGAATCATAAAATTAATCATCTGCGTCTGCATAGTAAGTCTATTATATAAGATTTATATAACCTGTCAAGAATGACTTGCTTATCTTTCCCGGGAGCGGAAGTCTGAACGGGGTCGTGGAAAACGCTGGGAACGGAAAGGCGGTCTGTCTCCAGAACGGGAGGACTGGCGAGAAGGATAGCGGGAGCGATTTTGCGGAAACGGCCGGCGCTGTTGATCTCCTCGGCCGGAAAAATGACGCTCACCCGGCTTCTCATCTAAAATCATGGAAAGATTAATCCTTTTGCGCTCGTCAATTTCTACCACTTTCACCTGGACTTTATCGCCAAGACTTACCACTTCGCTGGGATCTTTAATAAAACGGTTGGCCATTTTGGAAACATGCACCAAACCTTCTTTGCCAGGTAGAATTTCC
The DNA here is from genome assembly GCA_964612215.1 of uncultured Gammaproteobacteria bacterium. Taxonomy (GTDB): domain Bacteria; phylum Patescibacteriota; class Microgenomatia; order CAZTEW01; family CAZTEW01; genus CAZTEW01. Next base: position 70,585 of record CAZTEW010000001.1, on the reverse strand, counting down.
ACAAAAGCGCCGAAAGGCTGGATGCGTTTCACTTCAGCGCTAAAAGTTTCGCCGATCTTGACTTCCCGAACCAGATTTTTCACCCATTCGCTGGCCTTTTTCACGCCTTCCTGAGGACCAGAAATTGTCACTTCGCCGCTATCTTTAACGTCAACCGCCGCTCCTGTCTCGCTGATGATCTGCCTAATCATACGGCCGCCGGGGCCAATGACTTCACCGATTTTCTCTGCCTCTATTTTAATGACAGCAACTTTGGGGGCGTATTGAGAAATTGCGGTTCTGGATTTGGGCATTGCCTTAATCATTTTCTCCAAAATGAAAGCCCGGCCTTGATCGGCCTGTTCGAAAATTTCTTCGATTAAATTCAATGGCAGCGGCGACTTAACATCCATCTGAAGAGCGGTGATGCCGTCTTGACTGCCGGCGATTTTACAATCCATATCGCCGCAGTGATCTTCTAAGCCTGAAATGTCAGTGAGAACCACATGGCTTTTTTCATTCTTAATCAATCCCAAAGCAATACCCGCCACTGGTTTCTTGATGGGCACGCCGGCGTCCATTAAAGAAAGAGTCGAACCGCAAACCGAAGCCATGGAAGTTGAACCGTTCGAAGACATCAGTTCGGAAACAACCCGAATCGTATAGGGAAATTCTTCTTCGCTCGGTAAAACCGGTTCCAGAGCGCGCTCAGCCAGGGTACCATGACCCACTTCTCTTCTGGATGGCCAGCCGAAACGGCCGGTTTCGCCCACCGAATAAGGCGGCATATAATAATGATGCATATATCTTTTCGTTTCCTCGCCGGTCATTGATTCAACCAACTGCTCCAGGGAAGGCGACCCGAGCGTGGTAATCGTCAGAGCTTGAGTTTTGCCTCTTTTGAACATTGCTGAGCCATGGGTTCGGGGCAAAATGCCGGTTTCAATGGTAATTTTCCGGATTTCATCAGCTTTGCGACCGTCAAAACGAATTTTTTTGGTTAAGATTTCCTCTCGTATTGCTTCAAAAAACAGCTCCTCGGCAAAGATGGCGGCTTTTTTATCTGCCATTTTCTCCGCTAAGGCGGCTTTAAATTCATCAAAATCCACCGTGCCGTCCCTGAAGCTTTCGAAGTGGGCTTTAATTTCTTTCTGCACCGCCTGTTTTATTTTTTGATCAACGATTGCCGGCTTCAGCGCCTGTTTTTTCCGACCGGCTTCTTTCTGAAACTCCTTAATCGCCTTCACTATTTTTTTAATCTCTTGATGGCTGAATTCTAAGGCTTGGGTCACCAGTTCGCGACTGACCTCGCGCGCTTCACCCTCAAGCATAATTAAGCTATCTTCGGTCGCGGCAGCGATAATATTCATGTCAGAAAAATCTAAGTCGCCATAAGTCGGGTTAGCAAAAAAAGTGCTGGTTTTATTGCCCACCCGAATCGCCCCCACTGGTCCGTCCCAAGGAATATCGCTAATCGCCAGGGCGGCCGAGGCGGCTAAAATACCGGGAATTTCCGGATCGTTTTCGCCGTCCACGGAAAGCACTGTCACCACCACCTGAACCTCATTCTTATAGTCTTTAGGGAAGAGCGGCCGGAGACTGCGATCAATTAAACGCGCCGTTAAAATCGCCTCATCAGAAGGTCGGCCTTCGCGCTTGACCCAGCGACTGCCTTTAATCTTGCCGCCAGCATAAAGCTTTTCCTGATATTCAACGTAAAGCGGAAAATAATCAATTTCTTCCCGGCACGGTGCGGCCACAACCGCTGCCAGCACCACCGTCCCGCCGTAACAGCAGGTAACGGCCGCGTTCGCCTGTTCCGCAAAGTGTCCGGTTTCGAAGATTAATTCCCTGCCGCCAATTTCTAGTTTCTTTTGCTTAATCGCCATTACTTCTTCAGTTTAAGTTCCTTAATCAATTCCCGGTATCGCTTCTCGCTTTTTTTAGATAGATAGTTGAGAAGGCGGCGGCGCTTGCTCACCATGGTTAACAGGCCACGGCGAGAATGAGTGTCTTTTTTATGTTCTTTTAAATGCTTGGTTAAATTTTTGATTTGCTGGCTCAAAAGCGCTACTTGAACTTCAGGCGAACCAGTATCACCTTTTTTGGTAGCAAACTTCTTGATAATCTTCTGTTTCTCCGAAAGCTTCTTCGCCATAATTTATCTTAATTGATTTATCTATTTTACTCCGAAGTTCCTCTACCGTCAAACCCTGCTCGTACTTTTGTAGATTTTTGGTGAAAGCCAGTCAGGTGACGCTGCCGCCGCATCTTCCTTTTCCATCTCAGTCTGAGAATCAGGCTGGGGTTCTGGTTTCACGGCCGTTGACTGAGAATGCCTGGCACCGCTACGCAAGAGCCAAGCCGCCGCCTCAAAGGTATCAGCCAACACTTCAGCGGCCTGGAAATTCCCGGTGGCTGATTGCAGCCCGAGATAGAGATTGGTGACGATATCTTCATCAATCGCCAGTTTTAATCCTTTCAAAATCAGCGCCACTAATTCGCTGTCCGCCGCCGCCTGAGAAACAACCAAGTTGACTTTGCCGAATTGGCTGTTGCCGGCCTGACGATCAATATTAACCACGGCGGCGCTTTGATAAAAAGACTTATTTTGCTGATAGAGTTCACCTAAATCTTCCAGCTTCTGACTGCCGACGACGAAAATTAAATCCGCGTCTGTACCTGAGGAAGAATAGGCAACCGTTTTCGGATCAAGCGCCGGAAAACCGGCCTTGGGCTGAATAACCAGATTAAACTTGTCATCCTCAATGTTGTAGCTGACTTTCTCAATCAAATCTTGCTTATAATCAAAAGAAATCACCAAATCCCGTTGGCCGATTTTATCGGTAATCTTGTCGACGCCGATTAGCTGAGAAAACTGAACCGTCATCGCTTGCGAACAAGCAATGCCGGCTTTTTTACCAGCCTTTTTCAGAGCCAAATAAAGAGCCAAAGAGGCGGCAATTCTGTCGAAGCCTGAACTTGGCGGCAAAACCACCAGGGCGCTTTGACTGGAACTGAGTAAAGATGATAATGAAGCCAGGTCAAGATTTTGATTCATTTCTCGGAAACACGACCGATAATACACTATCTCCTGCTTGAAAGTCAAGCTCGGATTTGAAAATCACCCCGAATTCCTGGCCTTCTTTAGCCAGCTCAATGTCTTCTTTTTTATATTTCATCGATTTGATTCTGGTCTCAGCCACGATGACTTTGCCCCGCTGCAGACGCACTAAATCGCTCTTTCTGATTTTCCCTTCTTTCAGCCGACAACCAGCCACTTTTGTCTGGTTATATTGAAACTCTGCTACGATTTCCGCTCGGCCAAGGATTTCTTCAACTCTCTCTGGTTCGATCATTCTCCTGTTAATCTCAGCCAGCAATTCATAAATAAGGTTGAAGTTTTGGATCTTCACTGCTTCTGTTTTCGCCAGCTTAGCGACGCTAGTCGACACTTTAATCCGAAAACCAAAGATTTCCGCCTTCGTCGTCTCAGCCAAAAGAACGTCAGATTCGGTCACTAAACCGACTGAACCGACAACAATCTCAACTTCAGCCGGCAGACTGCTGCTAATCGCTTCTAGGGTGCCTTGAACATCAGCTTTCAGGATGATTTTAAGTTTTTTCTCCACTGCTGTCTGATCTGGCTGTAGCCGGTCTTCGTTCGCTGAGAAAAAGTGATCTTGAAGCGCGGCTGGATCCAGCGCTTTTCTCACCAGACTGCCTACCGGCGGTACTTCCTTAAATCCCAGCACTTCAGCCGGCTGGCTCGGGCCGGCCGCAGTGATTTTCTGGCCGTCTTCGTTAAACATCGCTTTCACCTTGCCTTCAATCCGGCCTGATTTCAGTTCATCGCCGAGGCGCAAAATTCCATCCTGGACCAGCAGGCTAGCCACTGGACCACGGCGATGATCAAGCGTCGATTCAATCACGACGGCTCTCAGACGAGCTGCCGGATCAACCTTTTTCTCCTGCATCTCCACGGAAAGAAGGATTAATTCCAAAAGCTCGTTAATTCCCTGGCCTGTTTTAGCCGAAACCTCAACAGCCACAACGTCGCCGCCTAAATCCTCGACTAAAATCCCTTCTTTCTGAAGCTGTTCTTTGACTTTTTGCGGTCCGGCTGCCGCTAGATCAACCTTATTAATCGCCACCAAGAATGGCGTTTTGGCGGCCCGAATATGCGCCAAAGATTCTTTGGTCTGGGGCATGATGCCATCATCAGCCGCAATCACTAAAATCACCAAATCAGTCACTTGTGCTCCCCGAGCCCGCATCTTGGCAAAGGCAACGTGACCTGGAGTATCAATGAAAGTAATCGTCTGGCCTTGGTGCTTTACCTGATAAGCACCAATATGCTGAGTAATCCCGCCTGATTCTTTTTTGGTTAAATCCTGAGCTCTGATTTTTGAAAGCAAGCTGGTTTTGCCATGATCAATATGACCGAGAATGGCCACAACCGGTGGTTTTTTCACTTGGCCTCACTTTTTTTAACCCCTAACGGAGCTTTAGCGGAGTGGGGTTTCTCCTCTCTTTTAGTTTTAACAGAGGAAGGCTTCACATCAATTTTCCAGCCGGTCAGCTTAGCGGCTAAGCGGGCATTTTGGCCTTCTTTACCAATCGCCAAGGAAAGCTGATTCTCGCTAATCGTTACCAAAGCCGTCTTCTTTTTCTCATTTAGTTCAACTTTGGCTTTTTCTGCCGGCGCCAGGCTGGCGGCAATGAACTTCGCCGGGTCTCCGTACCATTGGATAACATCGATTTTCTCGTTGTTAATTTCATCAATCACTGCCTGAACCCTAACTCCTTTTTGGCCGACACAGGAACCCACCGGATCAACTCCAGGTTTATTGGAAAAAACAGCAATTTTAGTCCGATTACCGGCTTCCCGGGCAATCGCCTTGATTTCTGCGGCTCCGGAGGCAATTTCCGGCACTTCTCGGCGAAAGAGACTGGTGACTAAACGCTCGTCAGCCCGAGAAACAATCACTTGTTCCCCAGTTTCGGTTTCACCAATCTTGACAATATAAAAAGTCAAGCGCTGGTTAGGCCGGTAATTCTCGCTTTTCACCTGGCCTTCCGGCAACATCACGCCCTGCCCGCGACCAATATCACAGATGATGTTGGCTCCGTCAAAGCGGAGAATCCGGCCGTTAACCAAAGTATCAATTCTGGTTTTGTATTCATCAAGGATGGCGCTTTTTTCCGCTTCGCGAATTTTTTGCAGAATCACCTGCTTGGCGGTTTGAGCAGCAATTCTGCCAAAACCCCGCGGCGTTACTTCTTTCCTGTCTTCTGGTTTTACTTCGGAGTACCGGAAAATCTTGGCATGACCGGTATTTTTGTCTAATTGGACACTGTATTCCCAGTCCTCTTCCAAACCAAAATCTTTCTTAAAAGCGGCTAAAATCGCGGCTTCAATTGATTCTAGAGCCGCTTTTAATTCTATGCCCCTTTCCGCGCAAATCTGATTCAGGGCGCTGGCAAATTCTGTTCTCGCACTAATAACTGCCATATTTTTAAAAAAGGTGGGTTCTGTCTCCCACCTCTTTCTCTACTCCTGGCTTGATATTACCAAAAAACGGTTGATCAGTCAATATCCCTTGTGTTATGCTAGTCAAGCGATGGTGAAGTTAGCGATTAATGGCTTTGGCCGTATTGGCCGCGTCAGTTTCAGAATTGCCCTAGAGCATCCTCAAGAAATCAAGGTGGCGGCCATTAATACTTCTGGCAGCATGGAAGCCGCCGGCTGGGCTCATCTTTTTAAATATGACACGGCTTACGGACCTTATCAAAAAGAAGTTACCAGTGATCAAAACCATTTAATGATTGGCCAGCAGAAAATCCCTCTTTCTGGCGAGCGGGAGCCAGCTAAATTACCCTGGCGGCAATATGACATTGATGTGGTTTTAGAAGCGACTGGGGTTTTCCGCGATCAAGCCGGCGTTAACGGCCATCTTCAGGCCGGTGCTAAAAAAGTCCTGATTTCGGCGCCGACCAAAGATGAGAAAATTCCAACCTATCTCGTCGGGGTTAATCTAGATCAATATCAAGGCGAAGAAATCATTGATGGTGGCTCCTGCACCACTAATTGCGCCGCGCCGGTTTTAAAAGTCATTTTGGAAAACTTCGGGATAAACAAAGCTTTTCTGACGACGGTTCATGCTTATACCGGCGATCAAAATCTTCAAGACAGCTCTCGTCAAGACCTTAGACGAGCTCGGGCCGCTGGCCAGAATATTATTCCTACTTCTACCGGCGCTATCCAAGCGGTGGCCAAGGCCATTCCCCAGCTCAAAGGTAAACTTGATGGTTTGGCTGTCCGCGTACCGGTAATCACCGGTTCTTTGCTTGATTTGGCAGTCATCCTGGAAAAAGAAACTGACGCCGACGCCATTAATCGTGCTTTTCTTCAAGCCTCTCAATCTGATTTGAAAAATATCCTGACGACTACTCAAGAACCATTGGTTTCTTCTGACATTATCGCCAATCCCCATTCGGCCATTGTGGACTTGGAAAGAACCCAGGTGATTGGCAATAATTTTGCCAAAATTATTGCCTGGTATGACAATGAATGGGCAACCAGCCAAAGATTAATTGAAACTGTTATTCAGATTGGCAATGAAAAAAATGTTTGATTTAAGCGGCAAGAAAGCTTTAGTCACCGGCGGCTCCCGGGGTATCGGCAAGGGAATTGTCTTGGCCTTGGCAACTCAGGGTGCAGCCGTGGCGATTAATTACCATTCCCAGGCCGAAGCCGCTGAAGCAGTCGTCAGCCAGATTAAACAAATGGGCCGGGAAAGTTTTAGTCTCCAGGCGGATGTGTCTAGTTCAGAAGCCGTCAGAAAAATGTTCGCCGGCATCAAAGAAAAATGGGCTAAATTAGACATCCTGGTTAACAACGCCGGTATTCTCCAGTTTGCGCCGTTTGAGGAGTTAACCGAAGAGCAGTGGGATCAACTGATGGCCGTTAATCTTAAAGGCCAGTTTCTTTGCTCTCAGGAAGCGGTCAAATTGATGACTGCCGGCAGTAAAATTATCAATATCGCCTCGATTGCTTCCGGCGGAGTGGGTGTTGGTTTCAGCAATATTTCTCATTACACCGCTTCCAAGGGCGGCGTCGTCGCTCTTACGGAAAACATGGCGGTTGATTTAGCGAAAAAAGGCATTAATGTTAACGCCATTGGCCCGGGCGTGATTGAAAGCGATATGACTAAAGACATGCTGGCGGATGAAAAAACCAAACAGGGCTTAATGACCAGAATCCTGAAGGGCCGGACCGGCAAGCCAGCGGATATTGGCGCGGCGGCCGCTTTTCTGGCCTCAGACGAAGCTGATTATATCACCGGAACAGTGATTTATGTTGATGGTGGTTGGTTAGCCAGTTAATTTATATTGGAGAGGGGGTGAGGAAAAATGCCAGTCAAGGTTCAGAAAAAAGACGGAAACACAGAAGATTTTGACCGCAATAAGGTTTTGAATGGTGTTGTTAAAGCCGGCTCAACTCCTGAACAAGCGGAGGAAGTAACTAAGCAAGTCGAAGCTTGGGTGCAGGGAGCGGCCATCGGGGGAGTAATCAAGAGTTTTGAGGTGAGAAACCAGGTTTTGGAGGTCTTGAAAAAAGTTAATCCGACAGCAACAGCCGCTTTTGAGGCTTATCAAAAACCAGCTCAAGAACCGCCTACGGCCAGCGAGTCACCGACAGCAATTTAATTTGCAGAAACAGTGGAAAGGCAGTCAAGTTGATGGCGGCGGGCTCGCCTCTTAAACCTTTAAACTTTTAAACTTTTAAACTTTTAAAGCAACAGTCTTTATGTTTAAATTAAGTTAATGCCCGAGTTAAAAGTAAAAACCTTCGAAGATCTTTATTGCTGGCAAAAAGCCCGGACTAAAGCTTTTCCGACTTTTCTCTGAAAGACCAGATCCGGCGCGCCGCCGTCTCTGTCTTATCCAATATCGCTGAAGGCTTTGAGCGGGGAACAAAAGACGACCTGCTTTATTTTCTCTATATCGCCAAGGCTTCTTGCGGCGAAGTCAGAGCCCAGCTCTATGTCGCTCTGGACCAAAACTTTATTAACAAGCAAGGATTTGAAAAAGCCTTTAATTTGGCCAGGCAAACTTCAGGAATAATTTATAAATTTATTGAGAGTGTCAAGGTGTCAAAGTATAAAGGTTTAAAATGGAAAAAAGAAACTCAAGATTCAGCCGAAGAATTCAAAGCGATGCTGCGTAAAAAATACTTAAACAAAAAATTATACTCTTAAACTCTTAAACTTTTAAACCCTTAACTCTTGTTTCTTTGAGACCGCGGCCGGATTCGAACCGGCGTTAGTTGTTTTGCAGACAACTCCCTAACCTCTTGGGTACGCGGTCTGAGTAAACCTTACTTTATCATAAATCTTGCTTGAAAACAAACCTGTCTCAGCTTGCCAGAAAGCCAGTTTTGTGATATAAATTAAGGGTCGTGAAATGGTTATTAATTGTCGTCGGGGTCATTTTGATTATTGCCGCTCCTTTATTTTTTCATTTCCGGCCGTTTTCCTTTCAAAAGCATGCCGGCCTAGAAATTAATTGCCAGCCGGAGGCGATTGTTTTCCTCGAGGGCAAGCACTTAGGCCAGACGCCTTTCAAGCAAGAAAATCTTCAACCTGGCGAATATCTCTTAAAAATAACCCCGCCAGAGGCGGGGTTGATTTCTTGGGAAAAAAAAGTTTCTCTAGTTTCCGGCGTTTCCACGGTGATTGATTGTCAGTTAGCTGCCAGCGAAGAAAAGTCCAGCAGCACCATCCTGAACCTAGAATCACTCAATAACAAAAGATTGATGGTTTTGGCAATTATTTCTCAACCAGATGGCGTTTTGGTGAAAGTTGACGCTGTGACTCGCGGCTTTACTCCGATTTCTTTGGAAGACATCCAGGAAGGCGACCACCTGGTTTCCTTGACTTTACCCGGCTATCAGCAAAAGGAAATCAAAGCCAAAACAATTCTCGGCCGGAAATTAATCATTAACGTTCAGCTGGCCAAAACAGCTGATGGGGAAGAAGTGTTATCTCCGGAGGCTACTGCCAGCGCGGCCATCAAAGAAGCAGGGCAAAAGACGGTCGTTATCAATGAAACTCCTACTGGCTGGCTTCGCGTGCGCTGGGAACCAAATTTATCTGCCACTGAAGCGGCTAGGGTCAAGCCAGGCGCTGAATTTATTCTCCTGGAAGAAAACAATGGTTGGTATAAAATTGAATTTGAGGAAGGCCAAGAGGGTTGGATTGCCGGCCAATATGCCACTAAAAATTAAGACTTCTTTTTAAGAAATTGGGTCAGCCAAAGCAGCGCTCCGCCCAATAAAGCCGTCAAGAAAATTACCGTATAAAATTTTTGCCGCGGATTTAAGGATAAAGCAATCATGCCCAAAAAAGCAGAAACCAGCCAGTAAAAAAAAGCAATCCGGCGCCGACCCCAGCCCATGGCCAACAAGCGGTGATGAAGATGGCCGCGATCTCCCCAAAAAGGCAGTCTGCCGGTCAAAATCCGGCGCAGAATGGTGTAACCGCCGTCAATTAAAGGAATTCCTAAAACCAGAAGCATGGTGCCTACTTTCGCGGTTGAAAGAATCGAAAGAGTCGCCAGTAGATAGCCACCAAGACTGCCGCCGCCGTAACCAGGCATAATTTTTTGCGGATAAAAATTCCAGGGCAAAAACCCTAAAAAAGCGCCGGCGGTGATAAAAGCCAGAATCGTCACCGACCACTGAGTAATATCAGCGCTGAATCTTAAACTAAGCAGGCCGATAACCGTGGCCGCAATCCCCACGAAACCAGGCATCTGGCCATCAACTCCTTTGCTCCAATTAACCATGTTCATGCACCAAACCACCCAAAAAACAGCGAAAAAAACTGACTCGGTTTTGTTTAAAATTAAAATGCCGTCCAACGGATTATTAATAAAGTTGATGCCAATGCCGGCAACCACTAAACAGCCGGCCGCCAAGAAATTAGTTCCTAGCCGCAAATAGGGGCTCAGGTCGTATTTGTCGTCCAGTAAACCAACCAGAACGACAATCAAACTGCCTAACAAAATTCCCTGAAGATGTTTGTCCAACGGCAAAAAAATTAAACTGATCAGGAAAATTCCTAAAAAAACGGCTAAGCCGCCGGCTCGAGGCACAACGCCATGATGGGTATGAGCCGGGTGTTCTCTTTTTTGGGAATCGTCAACCAGACCAAAAAAATTAGCTAGTTTGATCACCAGCGGCGTAATGAAGAACACGGCGCAAAAACTTAAAATAAGCGGCAAAATAACCAGATTCATTTAAAAAACCAAGGTAATAATCTTCGCTATTGAAACCGTCGCCAAGAAAGACATCAGGACATTGCTCCAATTTAAAACATGAGACAAAAATGGCAGTTCTGCAAAAAAAATGACGGCTAAATAAAGGTTCAAGAGACCAATCAAGAAGACAGCTGTCGGCAGCAGCCAAATTAATCCTGGCGCGGCTAACTGGCTTTCTCCCCACGGACGGGAATAAAAAAGAGGAATTTCCGGCGGCAGAGAAAAAACAAAAAACAACAAAAGCAAAACATCAAAGATTAAAAATCCGAAAAAGATTTTAATCGGCAGACGGTTTCTTTTATCTCTGATAAATCTTCTCATGATGGTTTCTCTCGAAGCCAGTAAATTTCACTCTCGCCAATATTATGGTTCTTGAAATAATATTTCTTCAGAAAAAAAGCTAGTTCTGAAAACTCTTTTTCTGCATCGCCGATAATCACCACTAAACGGGGCGGCGTTTGTTTAAGAGCGGCCATCGTTTCTGTATAACCGTTGAAATCAATAATATGATATTTGACCGTATAGCGACCAACTGGCGGCCGGCGAGACAAGGCATAAACCGATGGCTCGGTTCCCCAAATAAAAATTGGCTCCTCAACTTGAGTATGACTGCAAATATAATGAACTAGCTGATAAGTCATCTCTGCTCGGGGATCAAAAGTAGTCAAATATTGATCCTTGGTCTTCATTCCTAGGGCAAATTGATAAAAATTAAGATAATAGCTTAGGTTGGGATAATGCCAGAAATGAAAGGCCCAAAAAGTAGCGACAAAAACCGCCATTAGGAAAAAAGGCAAAAATTTCTCCCAAGAGCAAATCAAAATCAAACCAAAGGCTAAAGACAAGCTCGGCATGATTTGCAATAAATAATGCGGATAAGGTCTTGAAGAAAGTAAGGCGGCAAAAAGTGAAAAAGAAAACCAAATTAAAATCAATTGGCTTGCCAGGGTTAGCCTCTTGCTGAAAAGAAAAACAATGATCACTGTTCCGGCGACGATTAAACTCCGAGCTAAAAAGCCAAAGGGGAAGCTGAAAGCTTGAGACTGGCCTCCCCACGAAGAAAGATAGGGAATATTTTGATAAAAGGCCGCGACTAAATATTGAGAAAGAGCCTTCTGGTAGTAAAAATAAATAAAAGTCATCAGAAAAGGCAAGGCAAATCCTAAAATAGAGACTAGCAGGTAGCGACTAGCAGGTAGCTTCTCTTTTCGTTTAATCGAAATGAAGCAAAGAAAGATTAAGGCGGCCAAGAAATCAAAGGCAGCGGGAATTTTAAATAAGACAGCTAAAGCAAAAAAGGAGCCGGCGAGAAAAAAAGGAAACATTGACTTATTTTTAAGGTTTTTAAGAATCAGCCAAAAACCAGCAATTGTTGGTAAAAGCATAAAATTTTCTGCATTGGCAATATTACCTTCAAAAGTATGAACTGAGGTGAGAATAGCAAAAAAACCAGTGGCAAGTAACCAGGCTTTTGGTTTTTGAGGAAAAAGTTGGCGGGCTAAAAGTGAAAAAAGATAAATAGTAAACAGGCCCCAGATCATCAATAAAAGGCGAAAATAAGTAAAGTTACCCGCTAGGGCCGCCAAAAGATAAAGTAAGGGCGGTTTATTATCATGAATCTCTCGGTAAAGAATTTTACCTTGCTGCATTGCCTGGCCCAAGGTTAAATAAATACCTTCATCAGCATAAGTAAAAGGTTCAAAAAGCGAAGGCAGCCGCAAGAAAAAAGCGCCAATCAAAATAATGATCAAAATCTTTTGATAAACCATATTAATTTCAAACCGCCAAAATTATGAACCTGTTCTTGTTGGTAGCCAGGCAAGGTTACTGACTCGGTTGAGTCGCTGGTAACCACTCCAGTTCTTCCTTTGACTGGCAACTCTTTAATAATATCTTCTGCTTCCATTAAAGCAGTCCCAATATAAAATGGCGGTTCGCCTTGGGGATAATAAAGCGGTGCTGATAGACCATAATATTTAGATTCGAAAAAATGATGAGCCTGACCACTCCAGTTAATTAATGCGTCGCCAGGCCTAGCTGTTTGGTGAACAAATTGAGCCAATTCTCGAAACGGCCTTTTTGTCGGCTGGGTAAAATAGGAAAAATTAGTCACTGCCAGCCAGAAAATCAACAAGACTAACAACGGATAGGCTATTTTTCTTAGTCGGGATGTCATAAGCAAAATTAGGGACGGGATGACAAAAAGCAAGTAGCGGTCAAAAAAAATGGATTGTTTAAGTTGAGAAAAAAGGAAGGTCAGGCTAATTGGTAAAGCCAGCCAGCCCAAAAGCAAGAAATCCTCTTTCTGCCAGCGCCGGCCTAAAAGCAATAAACCGCTAACCAGTAAAATCTTGTTCTTAAGCTGATGCTCAAAGCCGCCCGCCAAAAAACTTCTAAAAAGATGATAAACGCTTTCTAAATCAGGTTTAGCCAACCAAAAACCACTGGTGACTAATGAAGTCTGATAATAAAGAGGATAAAGCCAAGGAAGGTAGAAAAATCCTATCCAGAAAAATGGTTTAATCGTTTCTATGAAATTTTTCTTTAATTTTGGTAGCTGAAAAATAAATTGGCTCAAAATAATAAAAATAGCAAAATGATGAGAATACAAGGCAGCCGTGCTCGCTAAAATATAGGGCCATTTCTTTTGGGTGATAAAAAAATACATCGATAAAGTAGAATAAAAGGCTAGAATGGAATACATTCGGCCTTCAAAACCATATTGAAATAAAAAAGGGTTGAGAAAGGTTAACATTGCCGCGATCATGCCAATTTTCTTATTGAAAAGATGTTTCCCAAAAAGATAAACCACATAAATCAACAAGAGGAAATAGAGAAAGGAGTGGGTTCTGATGGCCAGCTCACTGCTGCCAAAAAACTTCATCCAGGTATGAAGGGAAAGATAAAAAAGAGGCGGCGAAGTGTCTCTGGCAGCCCTGAGAACAATTTGCCAATATGGCTTTTGGGCTAAAACCGCAGCAAAGGCTTCATCTCCCCACAAACTGGCGGTAAATTGGTTCATAAAAAGATTATACCTTTTCTGTCACTCGGTATTCAAGGTATTTGCCGAGCATCAAGCGGGTGTGGGCGTCAAGACCAGGTAAAGCATTAAAGAAAAAACCGACAATCGGCATTAAAAGGAATTCAAAAGGAATCAGGAAAGAACGCCAGCGGGAAATGTGTTTCGGCCGCGGCGGCCGCTGGCGAGCGTTGATTATTAAAACTATTCCTAAAAAGAACAGACAGGCCGTTAAAATCCAGAAAGAAAGCCGCGGTAAATTAAAACCCAAGGCCAAGCGTCGGAAATTGGGATTAATCAGCGTGGGGATATTAACTCCTAAAGTAATAATAAACCAATTAACCGGCCAAAGGACATGGTCTTCAAGAACCTTTAACAAATGAATGGTTTTATCCCAAAAAGAAACTTGCGGGGCGGTAAACCACCATTTAATTAATTGGGGGTCATCAGAAACGCCCCAGGCCCAGCGTTTCATTTGTTCGTACTGATTAACCATTGTCCGCCAATAACTGGTGCTTTCCGCAGCGTCAACAAAGGTTGCTAGAAAAATCGGTTCAACCTCAACCTTGCCTTGAAAGTGAAAAAAGCACTTAAAAAAGATGCGGTAATCCTCAGGAATCACATCCACATCCCAATAGCCCACCTCATCAATCATCTTGAGGGAAGCCGAATAGACTGACATTTGGATGAGGCGGTCGCGGCGAATCAAAATCCCGGTCCGCCAAACCGAGCCAATAGTGTTGATCACTCGGATTGGCGCCGGCACCCGCCAATAGTTATTGTAATGCATCACCGCCGAGTGCCAAAAAAGCCGATAGCGCTGAGGACTGTCAAGAAATTTAAAAGTTAAATAAGCAAAATATTGTGGATGAAGCAGGCCGTCAGCATCAAGCGAAGTAATCGTCAAATAATCAAGATTGTATTTTAGTTTGTCAACTAGATATTCTTTTGCCTGCTTGCCCGCCCAAGCCTGGTTAGAAGATTTGCCTTTGACTTCGCCGGGAATGTCCGGATGAACCGTAATCAAAAACTGGCCGAAATAACTGCCAAATTCTTTTTTCAAGATCTTAGCTTTTACCACCGCCTCTTTTTCCCGAATTTCAGTGGCCAAAACTACCGTGATTTGTTTTGCCGGAAAAGTTTGTTCGCTCAATCTGCGAATCGTCCTTCTTAAAATATGGAGCGGTTCTTGATAGGTAGGAATTAAAACAAGATGATGGACTTTTTGCCAATCACCAAAACCCTTGACTTCTCTGAGCCAATCAAGTTTTTCCGATGCCCGGATTTTAAAATGAGAAAGGGTCGCCGTTAAGGCCAGCGAGGCTGATTTATAAAGCCAAAAAACGTCAAAGGCAAGAATAAAATAGCCGACCAAGAGCGGCGAAAAAAAAGCTCCCCAGAATGGAAAAAGAATCAGGTTCCAAGAAAGGAAGCCGGGCAAAATTTCCAAAGCCCGGGTAATCTGCCGATCATGTCTTCTGAAGAATCGTCGCATATTTTCACCCCTGCCTGCCGACCGGCAGGCGCGGAAAAAGTGGTTTTCCCGGTGCTTTTATTTTATCGGCGCTGAATATTTTCTCAATGGCCACGGCTGTTTCCGGCAAAAATGGCTGTAAAAGAAAAGCAATCTCGCGAATCTCCTTCACTGGTTTCACTAATATCTTGACTCGTTCTTTCCCTTTCTTATTCCACGGCTGAGTTTGATCAAGGTATTTATCGACACTGGCAATTTTTTCCCACAACCAAACCAAACAGTCGTTAAAGCGATATTCACTAAAAAATTTATTATAAATTTTATAGTTTTTATAAAGTTTATAATTGTTATAAATTTTATAATCTTCGGCTAGCTTTGCCACCCGCTGCACTAAATTCCCTAGCCCATTAGCCAGATCAGCATTATAAATTTCCTCAAAATGCTTAACAGTGAAATCACCGTCATCTTGAGTAGGAATTTCTTTTAAAAGATAATATCTCAGGGCATCAGCGCCGTATTTTTTGGCAATTTCCTGAGGATCAACAACATTACCTAAACTCTTGGCCATTTTTTGGCCGCCGGAGGTGATGAAACCGTGCACTAAAATTGCTTTGGGTAAAGCTAGCCCGGCGCTTAAAAGCATTGCCGGCCAATAAACGGCATGAAAACGGACGATATCCTTGCCGATAACATGAAGGTCGGCTGGCCAGAACCCCTTCCAGCGCTTTTGGTCATAACCCCAACCCACCGCCGTCATATAAATAGTTAAGGCGTCATACCAAACATAAATCATTTGGGAATCATCACCAGGAACAGGGATGCCCCAACCATGCGTTCTTTGAGTTGACCTAGAAACGCTAAAATCTTTCAACCCCTGATTAATGAAAGCTAAAATTTCATTTTTTCTTTTTTTAGGAAAAACTTTCAGTTCGTTCGACTCGATTAAATGTTTTATCTTGTCTTCGTATTTGGACAGGCGAAAGAAATAATTTATTTCTTCAATCAATTCTGGCTTCTTTAAGTGGTACGGGCATTGACCATTCTGTAGGTCTTTAGGAGTCAAAAAAGCTTCACAACCGACACAATAAAGCCCCTGGTAACTTTTCTTATAGATATCGCCGGATTTTTGACAAAGCTGCCAAAGTCGATGCACCCCTGGCCAATGTCTTTTTTTATCAGACCCTCGGCGCCAGACATCATATTGAATGTTAAGCCGTCTGGCAAACTTCTTAAATTCTTGAGTCACCTGGTCGCACAACTGTTGAGTGGTCATGTTCCTTTTCTGGGCTGCTTGAACATTTTTCAAGGCATTCTCATCAGAGCCGGTAGCAAAAAAGACCTCCCCGACTAAGCGATGATACCTGGCAGCAGCATCGACCTGAACAAATTCCAAGGCATGACCTAAATGGGGTGAGGCATTGACGTAAGGAATAGCGGTCGTAATGTAAAATTTCTTGGCCATGAAGATATTTTAGCAGGAAAGCTAGGTTTTGGGAAGAATTTTGGCAAGAACGCTGTTGATTTTTTTAGACCATTTATTCGCCCATTCTTCAGCTTTGATTTTCTTGATAGCTAGCTGAATTCCATCATGACCCAGGCGATTATAGATCTCGGAAATGGTCGAGGTGGAAACGTTAAGGCTATCACGGATTTTTTCATAAGCCATTTTCTGATCAAGAAAGAGCGCAATCATCACTTTTTTAGCCAGGCTTGTCTTCGTCGCTGCGGTTAGAAAGTCGTCAAGAAAGATTTCTACCTCTTTTGGGCTTCCCAAATCAGCCACGAGCTGATGAAGAACCTGGAAAATCTGTTTTTCTAGATTTTGGTTTAATTTTTTACCTGAAATCTGCATATTTCGTTTAATCGAAAAAAGACTAGCATATTATTTCTTTTTTGTAAAGTAGGCTTCAAAACAAAGAAGGACAGCCGCCAAAAGAATAAGATTCAGCCAATGAATTAGTTGCTGCCATTGCAAAAGTAAGGCTAAAACAAGGCCAGAGGCTATGAAAAAACCGCGGCGGCAATTAGCCAGCATCATGCCTAAAGTCAGGCTTAAAGATAAAAAAAGGGCGAAAAAGAAAAACGGCGTCATGAACTTGTCGGTCGGAGAAGCAAAAAAAACGATAAAAAACCACACCAGCCAAAAGAAAACCGCGAAAATCAAAGTCAAGAGAAAGTTAGACCGGCGGCGTTTAATTAATTTCATTGGCCTGGCTGTCAATGATATACTAACAATAATGAACCAGGAAGTCTATCTGATTAGCGCTCTGATCATTGCCGCTTTGGCGGTGCTTTTCTGGTTAATTAACCGCCGCCTCCAGCAATTGACCAAATCTCTTAAACCGGATGAAAACTTTCTCAAGGCAATGGAGATTTTTCAAAAAGGCACTGCCGGCGTGCAAAAAGGCCTTCAGGACCAATCGAAAAATATCTCTGACACTCTGCAAACAACTACCAAAACCATCAATGAAAGACTGGATAATGCCGCGCGCTTTATTGGTCAAGTCTCTAAGGAAGTAGGGAAAATGTCAGAGCTAGGCAGTAGCATGCGCGAACTTCAGGTTTTCCTCCAATCACCAAAGCTACGGGGCAATATTGGCGAACAGGTTCTCAAAGACTTAATTGCCGAAGCTTTTCCCAAGGGCAGCTTTTTTTTCCAGCACTCCTTTAAGTCCGGCGAAAAAGTTGATGCCGCCATTAAAACTTCAGCCGGCATCCTGCCGATTGACTCCAAGTTTCCCATGGAAAACTTTCGGCGGATGATCACCAGCCAAACTAAGGCCGACCGCCAGGCCGCCAAAAAAACCTTCAGTCAGAACATTAAAAAACATATCCAGGACATCGCCAAAAAATATATTTTGCCTGAGGAAGGAACGTTAGACTTTGCTTTCATGTATTTGCCTTCAGAGACAGTCTTTTACGAAGTGGCTAACAATGCTTCTCTTCTTGAATATGCTCGCCAGCAGCGGGTTTATCCAGTTTCACCTAACACTCTTTATGTCCACCTGCAAACCGTTCTGCTTTCTTTTGAGGGCCAAAAAATTGAAGCCCGATCGCGTCAAGTCTTTCGCCTGCTGAGAGCGATTCAAAAAGACTATCAGAAAACTGACAGCGTTCTTCAGGTTTTAGGCAAACACCTTAATAATGCTTATAATCAATTTGCCCATGTTCTCCAAAGCTTTTCTTTGCTCGGCCAAAAACTCTCCTCGACTCAAGCTCTTTCCGAGTCCATCCGAGAAAACAAACAGCTAAAAGCAGGCTTATAGGTGACGGACAGAAAAGTTCTTAATCCAGAACAGAAAAGAGCGGTCGAACACAAACAAGGTCCTTTGTTGATTATTGCCGGCGCTGGCACTGGCAAAACTACCGTCATCACTGAACGAATCAGGTGGTTGATCAATCAGGGTCTTGCCAAGCCGGCAGAAATCCTGGCCCTAACTTTCACCGAGAAAGCCGCTCAGGAAATGGAAGAAAGGGTTGACCAGGCCATGCCTTACGGCTACACCCAAATGTGGATTGCGACTTTTCATTCTTTTTGCGACCGGGTTTTGCGCGATGAAGCGGTGAATGTCGGCCTAGACCCAGGCTTCGTCCTGATGACTGAAGCTGAATCTTTGCTGTTCTTGAAAAACCATCTTTTTGACTTGCCGCTCAATTATTTCCGACCCCAAGGCAACCCGACTAAATTCCTCGGCGGTTTGCTCCAGCATTTTAATCGCTTGCGTGACGAAGATATATCGCCCAATGAATATTTTCATTGGGCTCAAACTCAAAAGTCACATTTCGCAGAAATCCCGCAAGGCGGGCAAGTCAAAAGTCAAAATGACAAATCAAAAATCAAAATTGATAAAACTGAAGTTAGAAAATATCTTGAGCTGGCTCGGGCTTTCAAAAAATACCAAGAGCTGAAAATCAAAGAGAGTCGAATGGATTTCAGTGACCTAATCAGCAATACCCTCCAGCTTTTCCGAAAGAGAAAATATATTCTGAGAGAATATCAGCAGCGCTTTAGATACCTGCTGGTGGACGAATTTCAGGATACCAACATCAGCCAAAACGAACTGGCGATTCTTCTCGCCCGCCCGCCTCATCGGCGGGCCAATATTACCGTTGCGTGTGACGATGACCAGGCGATCTACAAATGGCGCGGCGCGGCCATTGCCAATGTTCTTCAGTTCAGAAAACGCTTTCCCAAAGCAAAAGTCGTTTCTCTGATCCGCAATTACCGCTCGACGAAAACGATTCTTGACGCCGCTTATCAACTTATCCAACATAACAATCCTGACCGGCTCGAGATTCAGGAGAAAATCAACAAACGACTCATGCCTGTTCGGAAAATCAAAGGCGAAAAAATTGAATTTCTCCATCTTGATCGAGTCGAAAACGAAGCAGAAGCAGTGGCAAAGAAAATTAAAAATTTAAAATTAAAAAGCCCGCAAGGCGGGATTTCTGCGAAATGTAAAAATTATCGTTGGTCGGATTTTGCGATTCTCGTCCGGGCCAATAACCATGCTCATCCTTTTAGCCAGGCCTTAACTCGTCATGACATTCCCTCTCAATTTTTAGGCCCGGGCCGGCTTTTGCGCCAGCCAGAAATCAAGAATCTCATCGCTTATCTTCAAGTTCTTGATGATTTTGAAGATGATGTCGCTTTCTTCAGAGTTTTAACCATGGATATTTTCCAGGTTTCGGCCCGGGATTTAGCGGCCATCCGCAGTTTCAGCCGCAAACATCAGCTGTCTTTATTTACAGGCTGTGAAGAAGTCAGTCAAGAAGAAAGCCAGCGGCCCCGACCCAGAATCAGCCTCGACTCCCAACAGAAAATCAGCAAAATCATTAAAATGATTCACCGGCATTTAAAATTAATCCCCAAGAAAAGCAGCGGTCAAATTCTTTATTACTTCCTCGAAGAAACCGGTTTGCTGAAAGCGATTACCAGCTACCAGACGGCCCTGGCTGAGCGTCAAGCGCTGAACACAGCCAAATTTTTTGACCAGCTGAGAACTTATGAAAGCAACCATGAAGACGCTTCTGTTTTTCCGGTCGTCGACTGGTTGAAGATGAAAATCAACCTGGGTGAATCGCCTTTGGCGGCTGATGTCGATTGGAGCGAAACCGACGCGGTCAATCTCCTCACCATCCACTCAGCTAAGGGTTTGGAGTTTCCAGTCGTTTTCTTAGTCAATCTCGTTAATCAGCGCTTCCCCACTACCCAGCGTCCGGAACAAATCCCCTTGCCAGAAGCAATCATCAAGGAGTTTTTGCCTCAGGGCGATTATCACCAGCAAGAAGAACGCCGGCTGTTTTATGTCGGGCTGACCCGGGCTCAAGACCGGCTTTTTTTAACCGCGGCCGATTATTACGCTGAGGCTAAGCAGAAGAAAAAAATCTCACCGTTTGTCTCTGAAACTTTAGGAGAAATGCCTGGCCGTCAAGCCAAGCAACCGGCTGATCAGCTTTCTTTTCTTGACTTTAAACCAGCGCCGTCAGTCCGACCTGCCCGCCTGGCAGGCGGACCAGCTGGCGAACCGCTAATCACTATCAGCTCTCTTTCCTATTCTCAAATTAACACCTTTGCTGTTTGCCCTCTGCAGTATAAATATCAATATCTTTTGCGAATACCGACACCAGCCTCAGCCAGCCTTAGTTTTGGCGAGACGATTCATAAAACCCTAAGAGACTTTTACCGGCTCAAACAGCCTGCTGGTCAGCAACTCCTGTCTCTTCTGGAAAAAAATTGGTCGCCATTAGGCTATTCTTCAAAAGCTCATGAAAAGAAAATGCTACTGCGGGGCAAAACTATTTTACGCCATTTTTATAAAAAGCTTTATGACTCCAGCATCAAACCTCTGGCTTTAGAACAGGGCTTTTCTTTCCCCCTGAGCCGCAGCCTGAAAATCAGAGGCAAAATCGACCGGATTGACTCCGCCTCGTCGGCGGGCAAAATGGAAATCATTGATTATAAAACCGGCAAGGCGAAAACCCAAAAAGAAGTTGACCAAGATTTACAAGCGACAATTTATGCCTTGGCGGCCACTGATTCGGGCATTTACGGCAAAAAACCAGAAGAAATCATTCTCAGTTTCATTTTCCTCGAGCCGGTGCAAAAACTTTCCACGCAACGAACCGCAATCCAACTGACCAGTGCCAAAAAAGAAATCATCCAAAAAGCTGAAGCAATTCAGAAAAGTCAATTTTTGCCCACACCCAGCAAGCTCTGCGATTTCTGCCCCTACCAACTCCTCTGCGACGCCTGGCAATAGGTTAAATCGGTAGGCGCCAGCGGCTGAAGGAACCGGGATAGGTGATTTCTTGACCGCCGAAGGATTTTTTAAAATGGGAAAAACCCTGCCATTGGCGGGTAAAGCGATAGCGCCGGTCAGCAATGCCTTCAAAATCAAAAATCCGGCAGCCGGCTTTTTTGGCTTGCCTGATTGCTAGCCAAACCAACAGGTGTTGACTGAAAACCCGACGACCGGCCGGCGAAGTAAAAGCATAGTAATAATAGGCAGTTTGGTCGTGAATTAAAATCAGGGCTCCGGCGAAGCCCGCCGATGAGGCGGGCGGATGAAATGTCAACAGCCAGGCATTCTGACCAAAAGCCGCCATTAAAGCCTGAAATGCTTTTTCCTGAGGAACATCGCCTTTGCCGAATTTTTTAAAATTTTGATAGAAATAATCTCTTGTTAAATTGTTGAATTGGGCTTTTTTGATGCAATTTCTTGTCTTTTTATTAATTGCCTGCCATAACTGCTTTTCGCTCTTGGTTAAATCAATCTGGACTGTCTTGGTTGGCAACAGTGGCCAAGAGTCGCGGCGGTAGCCGAATCTGGCAAAAAGGTGATGGCGAATAGTCAATGGTTCTAGTTTAATTAGAAAAACGCGACGTTTTTTAGCCAGTCTGTCAATTTTTGCTAACGGCAGCGGCAATTCTGGTCGCTGAATTTTGATAATCGAAAAAGGCAGTAAAGGAATTTTTTTGATAAAAACTTGACAGTGATCAATTTTAATCGCTTGCCAACCAAGAACTTGAAGATAGCGGCCGTATTGGATTGATTGACGAAGATCAGCCATTAATTTATTATCTTAGCATGAAGCAGATCGCGGTCGGGTCGGACAATCCGGTTAAGGTTAGCGCTGTGAAAAGAGTGGTGCGCCGCCTCTGGCCCCAGGTCAAGGTGATAAACATGGCAGTCAGTTCTGGAATCAGACCCCAACCGTTATCAGATGAAGAAGCAATTCGGGGCGCTAAAAATCGAGCCAGAAAGGCTTTGATCATCACTCAGGCTGATTTGGCTTTTGGCCTGGAAGGCTGTGTTACTCAGGTCGCCGGCCAAATGTTTGTTTCTGGCTGGGCAGCAGCGGTTAATCAGTCTGGCCGGATCGGCATCGGCTCCAGCGGCCGGCTTTTACTGCCGGCGGCAGTGATCAACGGCATCAAGCAAGGCCAAGAACTCGGCTTGGTTATGGATGAATTCATTGGCCAGAAAGATACCCGGAGGCGAGAAGGGGCGGCTGGGATTTTAACTGCTCACCTTATCACCCGAAGGCTAGTTTTCGAAACCGCGGTGATTTTCAGCCTGGCTCCTTTTCTCAATCCTGATTTTTATCGTGATAAAATAAGAAAATGAGAAATCTTTTAACCATTTTCACTGACGGCGGCGCCAGCAACAATCCCGGGCCAGCCGCTATCGGCGTGATAGTAAAGTTAAAAATTAAAAATGAAAAAGCCCGCAAGGCGGGATTTCTGCGAAATGTAAAAATTTATGAGGAAAAAACAATTCATAAATTTGGCAGACCTATTGGCTATGCTACTAATAATGTAGCCGAGTACACCGCGGTTATTGAAGCTTTAAACTGGCTCGTAGCTAGTGGCAAGTGGCGAGTGGCAAAAATTAAATTTTACCTCGACTCAAAACTGGTGGTTAATCAATTAAACGGCGTTTTTAAGATTAAAAACTACCAGCTGCGAAATTTAGCTATTAAAATCAGGCAATTAGAACAAGAAGCTGGCGGCTGTTTTCGTTACCAATACATTCCTCGGGAAAAAAATCAAGAAGCGGATGCTTTAGTGAAAAAAGCCTTGGTTCAGTCGTGAAAAAAGCTTTCTTTTTTTCGATTTTCCTGATGATTCTCGCGGTGATCTTGAGCTTTATTTTTTATCTTTGGCAGGGCAAGAAAGGCCTGGAGAAAACCCAAACAGCTCTTTTAGCGGCTGATTTTAGCCGCAGCCAAGCCCTGGCCGAAGAAGCCACTCTGTCTTTCCAAGAAGCTAAGAAAACCTTAGCTCTTTTTCCCTTTTTGGGCAAAGCCTTTCAAGTTCAAGACTGGGTTGAAGTCGGCGAATCTCTTTCTCAAACTGCCTTTTATTTGGCCAGAACCGGCGCCAGCCTTACCAGAGTCGATTATTTAATTTTTGGCCGGGAACAAGGCAGCCTGACTAAATATGCTCAAGAAGCCGAGGACAATCTCGGTCTGGCTTGGAAAGAGCTCTCTCTGCTGGAAGCAAAACTAAAGAAAGTGCCCCTCATTGATACCGGCTCTCTGCGGCAAAAAATTGAAATCGGTAAAAAACTGCTCTCGGTTACGCCGGAAATTTTCGCGGCGACCAGCCGCAAAACCTATCTTTTCCTTCTCCAAAACAACATGGAACTGAGGCCCACTGGCGGCTTCATCGGCTCCTTTGCTTTAGCTACTTTTCAAAACGGCCAGCTGCTGGATTTTCAGGTTCAAGATGTTTACGAAGCTGATGGCCAGCTTCGCGGCCATGTTGAACCGCCAGCAGCGATTAAAAAATACCTCGGCGAAGCTGGCTGGTATTTGCGCGACAGCAATTTTGATCCTGACTTTCCCCGCACCGCTGAAAAAGCAGCCTGGTTCTTGCAAAAAGAAACTGGTCAGTCTGTCGACGGCGTTATTGCGGTTAATCTTTTAGTGATTGAAAAAATCCTCCAGGCCATTGGTTCGGTTGAATTGCCGGATTATCAGGAAGCGATCAGCGCTCACAATCTTTTTGAACGGGCTGAATATCACAGCGAAGTTGGTTTTTTTCCGGGTTCAACCCAGAAAAAAGACTTTCTCAGCAGCCTCACCCGTCAGCTTTTTGAGAAAATCAAAAATGGAGATAATTTCTTAAAACTGGCCGCGCCGCTTCTCTCCGGTCTGGAAGAAAAACAAATTCTGATTCAACTTAACGACCAGAAAGTCATGAGTATCATCAGTGATTACGGCTGGGACGGCCGACTGCTGGCCAATCATCACTGTGTGTCAATTAATCGACCGCTTGGGGAATCTTGCCTGGAAGACTACTTAATGGTGGTAGAAAGTAATTTCGGTGTTAACAAAACTAACTTTTTTTTACAAAGAAGCTTCACTCATCAAGTTGAAATTAAAGAAACCATTGAGGAAACCCTGACCATTGATTATCAGAATGACAGTCCGACGCAAACCTGGCCCGGCGGGACTTATAAAAATTATCTGCGAGTTTATACGCCTCTTCAAAGCCAGCTACTCAGCGTTTTCATTGACGATCAAGTTTTGGACCTGGAAAAAGTCGATCACCTTCAGGAGTCAGAAAAAAAAGTTTTTGGTTTTCTGGTTGAAGTCCCGCCAGCTGAAAAAAGAAAAGTAAAAATCAATTATCAACTGCCTTTTACTGCCGCTAGCAGTCTCAGTTATTCTCTTTTATTCCAAAAACAGCCCGGGGTTTCTCAAGACCCGCTCGTGGTTCTGATTCGCTACCCGAAAACTTACCAGGCAAGCCAAATTTCTCCCCAAGCCTTGACCGGACCCCAGTCAATCTTATATAATACAGACTTACTGAAAGACCGCTTATTTTCAGTTAATTTAAGTCGATGAAAAAACCGCAACTTGAAGTTCAAAAAAGAAAAGTTCAAGGCAAGCAGGTCAAAAAACTCCGCGCTGAGAATATTCTCCCGGCTAATATTTACGGTAAAAAAATAAAATCAACTGCGGTTCAGGTTGATTTAAAAGCCTTCAAGGCTGTCTACCAAGAAGTAGGCGAAACCGGCGTGGTCGAGATAAAAGTTAGCGGTGAAAGTAAAACCCGTCCCGGCTTGATCCACAATGTTCAGCTCGACCCGGTCACTGATTTGCCGCTTCATGCTGATTTCCGCCAGATTAGTCTGACGGAAAAAACCACGGTTGAAGTGCCAGTCGAACTTGTTGGCGAAGCGCCGGCCGAAAAAAGCGGCGTGGGTATTCTGATGACTATTCTTGATAACCTTGAGGTTGAAGCCCTACCTGCTGACCTGCCAGAGAAAATCATCGTTAACGTTGATCAATTAGAAAAGGTTGATGATATGGTGCGGGTCAAAGACATTGATGTTGACCAAAGAAAAATAAAAATCCTCACCGCTGCCAATGAGGTTGTTGCCAGAATTGCGCCTCCGGAAAAAGAAGAAGCCGTAGTTCAACCTCAGCCGGAAGCCAAAGAGACGCTGGCGGCACCTGAAGGGGTTGCTGCTGACGCCGGGGAAAAGAAAGCCCAGCCAAAGGCCGAAGAAGCTAAAAAGGAAGAAAAAGGGAAACAGTCGTCTCCGGCAGAAAAAGAAGCGGCGGCAAAGAAATGATGTCAAGCCTCTGGAATTCACTATTCTATCAACCCATCTTACAAGGCCTGATCTTTTTCTATAAGGCCCTGGGTAATAATTTCGGCTGGGCCATTATTACCATCACCATTCTGATTCGCAGTCTTTTAATCCCTTTAATTTTACCCACTCTCCGCTCCAGTCAACGTCTCAAGGATTTGCAGCCGGAATTAGAAAAACTCAAGGAAAAATATCAAGACAAAAGGAGGCTTCAACAAGAACAACTTAAACTTTACCGCCAGTATAACCTTAATCCGGCGGCTGGCTGTCTCCCTTTTCTGCTGCAGTTCGCGGTTCTGATTGCTCTTTACCGGGTCTTTGCCAACTTTATCCAAACTGGGATGATCGACAACACTCAGGTCAACATGGAATTTCTTTGGTTAAACTTAGCCCAGCCAGACCCTTATTATGTCTTGCCTGTTTTCGCCGGTCTCTCTCAGTTTTTTCTCGTGAAAATCATGCCACTGCCATCACCGCCTCAAATTAAGAAAAAATCAGCCAAGAAAGAAGATATGGCGACGGCCATGCAGAAACAAATGAACCTGATGATGCCTTTAATGACAATTTTAATCTCTGTTAAGCTGCCCTCTGGTTTGGCTCTTTACTGGGTAGCCACGACTCTTTTTTCCATTATTCAGCAACAGTTCTTTTCCCAATGGTCGAAGCAAACCTAGAAACCATTACTCAACAAACTGCTCAGGAGCTGCTGCAGCTTCTGAAAATTGAAGCGCCGGCAATCAGCCTGGAAAAAATTAGCGATGGTCAGCTTAAACTCTCAATTGAAACTCAGGACTCTGGGGTCTTAATTGGTTTTCATGGCGAAAATCTTTATGCCTTTCAACTGATGCTTAATCTGATCGTCTATAAGAAATCCGGTGTTTGGCAGCGCTTACTCGTCGATATTGCCGGCTGGCAAGAGAAACGTGAAGAACAGCTGAAAACCATGGCTTTAGCCGCCGCCCAAAGAGTTAAGTTTTCTCAAAAGCCAGTTACGATACCGGCCCTGAATGCCGCCGAAAGAAGAGTCATCCATCTAGTTTTGGCCGATCATCCCGGCGTTACCACCCGTTCTGAAGGTCAAGGCCGGGAGAGAAAATTAATCATTGAGCCTCGAGCTGATCAGCAATCAGACCTTCTACTTCCTTAATCTTCTCTGAATTCGGGTTCAAGTAGCGGGCTTTTTCTAAATAATCAGCGGCGGTAGCCTGTTGATGTACCTGCCAATGAAGAACCGCTAGTCTGAGAAAAGCATCGCCATCGCCTGGATATTGCTCAGCGGTCTTTTCCCAAAAATTAATTTCGGCTTCGATGGCTTCTTTTCTCTGCCACTCGCTGATAATATTTCTTTTCGGCCAAAAGACTGAAAGCAAAAGCAGCACCAAGAATAGCGGCAGCAGAAGTTCCTTTACTGGCTGATTTTTATTTTTCCTGGCCATGGTGCGACTATCAAATCTGGATCGTTTTTGGTTTTTAATTTCTGCCAAATTGTTTCCGTGATAAAAGGCATGAAAGGGTGCAGTAATTTTAAGAAAGTTCTTAAAGAAACCTGGAGTGTCCACTGAGCCGCCGCCTCCTTTTGACGCGACTTGGTTGTTTCCAGATAATGATCGCAAAACCGGTGCCAAAAACATTGATAAATTTCTTCTGCCGCTAAATCAAAACGAAATTCATCTAAGTGTTTCGTCGCTGAAACGATTAGTTGATTAATTTCTTTAATCATCTGTTTATCTTCCAGCTTTAACTTTTGAGTTGTAGTTTTGAGTTTTGTCCGCCAGCTGGCGGATTGAGTTTTGACCTCGCGGTTCATCGTGATGAATCGCGCCGCATTCCAAACCTTGTTGCTGAAATTACGATAAGCTTTAACCTTATTTTCCTGGATTTTCAGGTCTCTAGCCGGCGCGTTACCAATGACTAAAGCAAAGCGTAAAGCATCAGCGCCGTATTTCTCCATCATCTCAACCGGATCAAAACCAATCCCGGCGGTCTTGCTGAATTTTCTGCCCTGTTCATCCCGAACCAAACCGTGAAAATAAACAGTTTTGAAAGGAATTTCAGCGGTCATCGCCAAACACATCATAATTTCCCTGGCTACCCAGAAAAATAAAATATCATAGCCAGTTTCCCTGACTGTTGTCGGGTAAAAAAATTGCAGATCTTTAGTTTTTTCTGGCCAGCCGAAAACAGAAATCGGCCAAAGGCTGGAGGAAAACCAGGTATCAAGAACGTCATCTTCGCCTGCCAAGGGAATTTTATGACCCCACCAAAGCTGACGGGAAATACACCAATCCTGAATATTTTCCAACCAGTGAAAATAAATCTTTTCAAACCGCTGGGGAATGATGGTGATTCGACCGGTTTTCACGGCTTCTATGGCTTTGGCAGCTAAAGGTTTCATCTTGACAAACCATTGCTTGGAAATCATTGGCTCCACCACGGCGCCGCAGCGATAACAAGTACCCACCCGATGCAGATAATTTTCGTCAATTTTAATTAAATCGCCTTTCTTTTTCAGTTCAGCTACGACTTTTTCCCGCGCCTGTTGAATAGTTAAGCCGCTAAACCGACCTGTGTTTTGATTAAGCCTGCCGCGGCAGTCAATTACCGCTAGAACATCTAAATGATGTCGCTGGCTGATTTCAAAATCATTAAAATCGTGGGCCGGTGTGACTTTCACTACCCCAGTGCCGAACTCCGGATCAACCGCTTCATCAGCAATCACTTTCATCTGTCTCGACCCGATTAAAGACTGGTAAATAAATTTTTTGCCGACCCAGGACTGATATCGCTTGTCTTTCGGGTTAACTGCCACCGCCGTATCGCCAAACTTGGTTTCCGGCCTGGTCGTCGCCAAAATAAAAGGACCATATTTTAAATAGTAAAGCGGGTCTTTTCGCTCTTGGTAATCAACTTCTAAATCAGAAAGAGTCGTTTGACATTTAACGCACCAATGGATCATCCGCTCTCCTTGATAAATCAGCTTTTTTTGATGAAGCCTGTGAAACGCTTCTTTGACTGCCTGAGAACGGACAACATCCATGGTGTAAGCCTCCCGGCTCCAGTCCAGAGAAAAGCCGAGTTTTTTTAACTGCCCGCGGATATATTTTTTAGAATCTTCAGCAAATTTTTCCGCCTTTTTCAGGAACTCCTCCCGGCCGATCTCTTCCCTGCTTTTTCCTTCTTTAGCCAATTGTTTTTTGACTAAATACTCAACCGCGATGGAAGCATGATCAAACCCGGGTAAAAAAAGGGTCGGCTCAGCTTTCATCCGATGGTAGCGGGCAAGAACGTCTTCGACAACATACATGGCGTGGCCCGCATGCAGGCCGCCGGTGACGTTTGGCGGCGGCAAAGTAATCACAAACGGCTTTTTATCAGTCTGAAGAGTCGCCTTAAAAAACCCTTTTTTCTCCCAAAATTGATAAATCTTAGCCTCATATTCCCGGGGCTGATAAGCTTTATCCATGAAGATATTATACAATTTCATCGATCCCAAGAGAAGGGTTGGCTTTAATCTTCCGCCAACTAACTGGCCGGTAATTAAAAAAAGCGCTGGCGGCAATCACCGCACCATTATCAGAACAAAGATTTTTTGGCGGTAGAACTTTGAACTTTTGGCGAAGCAAAGAATTCGCGGCCACGCCGCCGCCAAGTAAAATTGACCTGGTGTGATATTCTTTAGCCGCCCTAATCGTTTTCGTCACTAACACTTCCACAATCGCCTCTTGAATCTCATTGGCTAATTGCTCCGCAGTAAACTTGCTCACCTGATGAAAAACAGCCGTCTTTAAGCCGGCAAAAGAAAAGTCATAATTCTTTTGATTCATCATTGGCCGCGGCAATAGAATTTTTAATTTTTCATTTTTAATTTTTAATTTAGAGGCGATCGCCTCGATCGCTGGTCCACCAGGATAGCTAAGACCAAGCAAGCGACTGCATTTATCAAAACACTCACCGGCGGCATCATCACGGGTGCCGCCCAGCCATTTTATTTTCCCGTGATCTTTCATCAGGACCAAGTCCGTATGCCCGCCGCTCACCACCAAGCCAATCGCCGGGAATAATTCAGAATTTTGTCCGCCAGCTGGCGGATTGAATTTTGAATTAAGAAAGTTCGCGTAGAGATGCGCCTGAAGATGATTAATCGCTACAATTGGTTTTTGCCAAACATAGGCCAGGGCGCGAGCGGTTTCCACGCCGACCAAAAGACTACCGATCAAACCCGGCCCGACGGTCACTGCCACGGCATCAATCTCTTTTAAACTTTTACACCTTGATACTTTTAAACTCTCCTCTATAACCGGAATAATATATTTAACCTGCTCCCGAGCCGCGGTTTCCGGAATAATGCCGCCGGTTTTTTGGTGTAAAGCCACTGAAGAAGCAACCACGCTGGATAGCACTTTTGTCCCGTTTTCAACCACGGCCGCCGCCGTCTCATCACAACTCGTCTCAATGCCCAAAATTCTCATTTCTTGACTAATTTTATCACGGTAAGTTTCTTGACAATGGATGTGCTCTTTGGTAGCCTTTGTTTAGTGATTGCTTTTAGATTAAGGAAAAATTTAAAGATAAATGATTAATGTTTGGGATCTTAATACTAGGGTTATTATTGCTTTCGCTTTAACGATGATTGTGGCTCTTTTGGCTTATCTTGCTTTCTTTAAGAAATCAATTGAAAAAAGCCAATCGCCGCGCCGCGCTCATTCAAGATAATCAACAAATATTCTTCGATAAATCACGCTGATTTTATCACGATAGGCTTCTTGCCAACCGAAGATTTCCGGGTCTGGCTGGAGTTTTAAGTCCATAAAAGTCCCGGGGCTGATTAAAATCCACTTAATTTGATGCTGATCAAGTGTTTCTTGCCAGCCGGGTTGAGTTTGTAGGGTTTCCAGATAAATGGTATAAGGACTGGGGGTCGACCAAGCTGGCATGCGGCCATCAACAAAAACCTTAAATTGCGGCAGCTGCCAGATCAAGAAACCGCCCCATTCATAGCGGTTGAATAAATTACCCGCCGAAGAGGCAGGCTGCTTTTTTAAAAACTCAACCGCCTGACAAGGATAGCCAACAGTAGAGGTCTGACAATAATTTCCCCAGGAAGCATTGGCCTGAAAAGTCTGGCGCGGCTGGATAACTAAACCATAAAAGAAAAGCAAAAAGCTGGTTAATAAAAGCAGGTCTTTTCTTAAAGACTCTTTTTTTTGCCAGCCGGTCAGCCATTTTTGCACCACCCGGCTCTGGAAAAAAAGAATAAAAAAGAGCAACCAGAAAAAAGGAACGTTTCTTCTCGCGCGCAAAGCCAGAAAAAACAGGCTAAAAATTACCGGCCATAATGGCCGCGGACTGAAAAATAAAAGACCTAAACCGCTGAGAAAAAGCAAAACCCGTTGGTTGACTGACGGCGGCACCCATTCGGCAATCAATTGGTCCAAATGAACCCCTCCTAGATGTCGCCAGGCCTCTGGAAAAATACCCCAGCCAAATGGATTAAGAAAGGTAGCAAAAAAACAGGCAGAGAAAATGAGCATCTTGGCGCTGATATTTTTAAAGTCTTGGAAAAGAAAAAGCAACAGAGTCGCTAGTCCGAAAACAGCTGAGCCGTGCGTGTTCGCCCAAAAAAGAAACACTAAAGGCAGATAAATTTCTTTTTTCTTGGTCAGGCAAAAAAAGACTAAGGTAAAATAAAGAATCCCTAAGAGCTGACCTCTGATTCCCAAAGAAAAAACGCCCCAGCTAAAATAGAAAAGCAAAAGAATGGCTATTTTTTTCTCCCAAAGATAATTTTTAATTGTTCGGTCAAAAACAAAAAATATTAGCGTCACTATCAGCGCATTAAAAATGCTCAGTCCTAAAAACCCAAAATGTTCCCAGATGAAAAAAAGCATCGTCTGATAAAGCCAATAGTGATTAACCCATTGATAACCGCTCATTAAAGCAGAAAATTGATTTTGGCCGCAAAATCCTTGCCCCTGAAGAATCAATTGTCCACATCTTAACTGCCAGCCCAAATCAGGATCCAGCGCTGGTAAAAAAGACAAAAAGAAAAGACCAAGAAAAAAGAAAATTTCCATCACCCGCCTACTCCTCTTAAATAAACTGCCTGCCAGGGTTGATAATAACTCCAAAAAGTTTTTTCTTCCAGAATTTCTTCTCTTCGTTTTACCTGCCAATCAACGCTTACTTTTGCTCCCCAAGCCTTCCTCTCAAGTTGTTTAACCTCTCCCTGAGGCAAAGCCGGCTCGTCTCGATAAAGATCTTCTGGCGGCGCGGTTTGCTCCCAAATTTTCGGCTGACCCAGTTTCGCCCGGCGGCCATCGCTAGTTCCGTAAAGCTCAAAAATTAAAATTCCTTTCTTGGTGTCTACTGCCGCCTGAATAAGGATATTGTGGCGAGTATTATTCTTAAATTTTAAATCGACCGTCGGGTAAAAAACAGTCGCATCCAGGCCCGGACCAAAACCGCCCTGCTCATAGTAGCTCACTCGGTAAGAATGGGGGTGCCGCTCAATAATCAACAAACCTGCCGCCAAAGCCGCCCGAAAAAGAGTGGTGGATACCTGGCAAACACCACCACCGTCATCTAAAATAGTCCTACCCTCTTTAATCACATAAGCTTGTTGATAACCAGTTGCCTGAGAAACCAAACCCAAAGACTGGTTGAAAGAGAAAACCTCGCCCGCTGGTAAAAGTAGGCCGTTGAGGCGGCTGGCAGCCAACACAATATTGTGAACCCTGGCCGCAGGAGAACCCCAGAAATAAGAAAGACCTTTGCCTAAAATTTCTTTAATGCCCAAATTATTAACCTCATCAACTCTCGTCAACGGCAAAATTGGCTGAGTCTCTAAAACAATCTCTATCACCCGGCTTGCCTCTCCTAGCTTTTCTTGGAGTACTTGCAGGAGTTTTTCTTTATCTAGTCTCCGGCCTTCCTTTTCTTTTTGAAAAGCAACCACGCGGCCGTTTTTAAACTGAAAAAGGGCCTCTTGGGGTGGTTGATAAATAGCATTTTCCAGAGGAGCAAGGATTTGCCAAAGCTGTTGTTCAGCAAAAGAATAATCTGGTTCAAGATTAATTCCCTGAAAAAAGGCACGCCATTTTTCTTGCCAGGAAACCAGGGCGTTGTCGCTGCGACCCACCTTGAAGGCGGCCTGGCTTATTTTTTCTTCATCATAACCCCAGTTCAGTTCTTGACCGGAGACTGTCGCGGCTTTGTCTTCAAAATGAAAAATAAACTGGGTTGCAAAAAAAAATTGGTTTTGAGCTTGGAAAAAAGACCGAATTTCTTCCTGAGATTGGTTGCTAAAGTCTAAGTTAGCCACGGAAACACCAGGATAAACTTTGTTTTGATGAATTAATTCGTAGACAAACAGCGTTTCACCAAAAATGATGAGGAAAAAAAGAAGTAGCTTTTTCATTAAAAAAGAAATAGCTTTTTCATTAACGAAATTGTATCATGGCTCGGTTGCATTCCGGTTTTTTTTCCTCTATGATGAAAATCATGGAAGATCAAACCGTGGCTCAGTCCACGACTGAGGCCAGCGTCGAAGCAGTTGAAGAAAAAGCTCAGCAAATCATTCAAGCCGGCCAATCGCCCCTCAAAAGACTTTTTAAGCTTCTTTTACCAGCCTTAATTATTGGCTTGATTGTTCTCTTGGTTTTTAAGGTTATCCTGCCTCTTTTTAAGAAAGGCGCCTCTACTAAAGAAGTTACCCTTAATTACTGGGGCCTTTGGGAAACGCCAGAAATCATGGCGCCATTAATTGTTGAATTCCAACAGCAGTATCCCAATATTAAAATCAATTATTCTCAGCAGTATCACAAAGATTACCGGGAAAGGCTTCAGTCAGCTTTGGCTCGCAGTGAAGGTCCGGATATTTTCCGTTTCCATAATACTTGGCTGGCGATGCTGAAAAACGAACTGGCGGCGGTGCCGGCTAATGTTTTCGATGCTAACGCCTTTGAGACGGTTTTTTACCCGGCGGTCAAAAAAGACCTGCGTT
Source organism: uncultured Gammaproteobacteria bacterium (assembly GCA_964612215.1). Lineage (GTDB taxonomy): Bacteria > Patescibacteriota > Microgenomatia > CAZTEW01 > CAZTEW01 > CAZTEW01. The sequence continues at coordinate 37,175 of CAZTEW010000001.1, read as the reverse complement.
TGGGTTCTAATTATTACGGCATTCCTTTAATGTTTGACTGCCTGGCTCTTTTCATTAACCAGGAGATTTTCCAGGCCGCGGCCAAACAGCCGCCAGCCACCTGGGACGAGCTGAGAACGACGGCTGCTGAACTGACTGTTTATGATTATCAAGGAAAAATTGAAATCGCTGGCGTCGCCCTGGGCGAAACCAGCAATGTTGATCACTGGAGTGATATTCTCGGCTTAATGATGCTTCAGAATGGCGTTAATCCGGCGGAACCAGATTCTTGTTTTCAGGCTGGAGAAACTGAAACCTGTTCCGGGGCTGATGCCTTGACTTTTTACACTCTTTTTTCTACCACTGACCGGGTTTGGGATAAGACCCTGCCAGCGTCAATCTATGCTTTTGCTACCGGTAAAGCCGCCATGATTTTTGCCCCTTCCTGGCAGGTTTTTAATATCAAGGTGATTAATCCCCAGCTGCGTTTTGAGATCTTGCCTGTTCCCCAGCTAACCAACGACAAGGTAGCTTGGGCTAGCTACTGGGTTGAGGGCGTCAGCCAAAAAAGCGCTAACCAAGAAGCCGCTTGGGAATTGCTGAAGTTTTTATCCCAGAAAGAAACTTTGCAAAAATTTCATTCTCAGGCCAGTCAATCCGGCCGGCTCTTCGGTGAGATTCCGGCGCGCACTGACATGGCCAACCTTTATCAAAATCACCCTCAAATCTCTCCCTTTCTCCAGCAGGCTCCTTATGCCCAATCCTGGTATTTGGCCTCAAGGACTTGGGATAATGGCCTTAATGAAAAAATCATCAAATATTTTGAGGATGCTGTCAATGCTGTTCTGGCCGGCCAGAACGCCCAAGAATCACTGCAAATTACCTCTCAAGGCGTGGCCCAAGTCCTCAATCAATATCAGCTCGCGCCTTAAATGACGATCAAGTTAGCTGTTCTGAGCACTCTTTGCTATCATGATCTTTTTGACTATCCGCTGACCCAATCAGAAATTAGTAAATTTCTGATTGGCAATTCCCAATTAAAAATTCAAAATTTAATTAAAAAAAAACAAGTCCAAAAAAAGAACGGCTTTTATTTTTTGGCAGGGCGTGGGGAAATTGTTAAAATCCGTCGCCGGCGGCAAAAAACCAGCCAAAAAAAGCTGGCTAGCGCTCGGCGGATCAGTCGTTGGCTGCGGCGACTGCCAACCATCAAATTGATTGCCGCCACCGGCGCGGTCGCCATCGGCAATGCCAAAGAAAATGATGATCTTGATTTTTTGATTATCACCGCGGCTAACCGGCTTTGGTTGACAAGATTTTTTGTCCTTCTTTTAACCGAAATTCTGGGAAAAAGAAGAAGGCCAAACGACATTAATGTCCGTGATAAAGCCTGTCTCAACGTGCTTCTTGACGAGAATCATTTGACTCTTCCCCCATCCAAACGTAACCTTTTTACGGCTCATGAAATTTGCCAAATGCAGGTGCTGAATCAAAAAGATAATTTTCATCAGCGCTTTTTAGATGCTAACCAATGGCTAGTAAAATTTTTACCCAACTGGAAAAAATAGCTTTTAGGTGGCAAAGAAAATATATGAAAGGCCGCCTCACTGCTGAGCTTATTAGTCCTCATTATGCTTTTTTTCATCCCCAAGACAAAAGTGAACAAATTATCGCTCTCCATCAAGTTCGTTTAAACAAAGTTCTGGGTAAAAAAATCGTCCTCGTCACTGGCTGTTTTGACATTCTTCATCAAGAACATAAAAACTTATTGAAAAAAGCCAGACACCAGGGAGACTTCCTTGTCGTTGGTTTGGAAAGCGACGGGCGCATTAAAGCCCTGAAAGGCAAAGACCGCCCTCTAAATTCCTGGCGCAAAAGGGCTGAAAATCTATTTCGCTTAAAAGAAGTCGAGGCGGTCATTAAACTGCCTGTTTTTTTCGCTAATTCGGCTGTTCGCCTGGCTTTCCTTCGATTAATCAAACCTGATGTCTTAGCAATCAGCAGCCAGGATCCGTTAGAAAAACAAAAAAGAAAAGACTGTCAAAAAATCGACTGTCAATTGAAAATCGTTCATCAGTATAATCCGGAAATTTCTACCACAAAATTGCTACTTGACAAAAACGGTTGATTTTTTTACAATATCCTAAGTGATGAAAAAAATAAGCTTAAAACCAGTCGCCGGTTATGTTCTGATTAAGCCGGCAGAACCGCTCAGAAAAACCGCCTCCGGTATTGTTCTGCCTGATTCTCATGACGAAAAACCGCAAAAAGGCAAAGTGATTAGTGTTGGCCCGGCGGAAATTACTGACAGTGGCCAAAAAAGAAAAGCACCTTGCCAGAAAAACGACTGGTTAATTTATAAAAAATGGGGTGGCAATGAATACAAAATCAATGACACTGAATATCTGTTTATTAAATTCGAAGACATTATGGCAGTAGAAGGTTGATATGGCTAAACAAATTGTCTTTGCTGAAGACGCTCGACAAAAATTATTAAAAGGTGCGGAGATTATTGCCAAGGCGGTGGTTACTACCCTCGGCCCTAAAGGACGCAATGTCGCCTTGGAGAGAAAATGGGGAACGCCGAATGTCGTGCATGACGGCGTCACTGTTGCGAAAGAGGTCGAGCTGAAAGATCCATTCGAAAACATGGGCGCCCAATTAATTAAAGAAGCCGCCAGTAAAACCAATGATGATACTGGCGACGGCACCACCACCGCTACGCTTCTAGCTTATTCTTTGGTTTCCGAAGGATTGAAAAATGTCGCCGCCGGCGCTAATCCGATGATTCTGAAGCGTGGTATTGATCGAGCCACGGAAGCGATCGTGAAAGAACTCAGCAAAATGGCCAAAAAAGTAGTTGATCAAGATGAAATCGCTCAGGTCGCCACCATCGCCGCCGCTGATCACGAAATCGGCAGCAAAATCGCTGAAGCCCTGGAAAGAGTGGGTAAGGACGGCGTGGTGACCGTGGAAGAGGGCAAGGGCCTGGAAATTGAAATTGATTACAAAGAAGGCATGGAGTTTGATCAGGGTTATGCCTCGGCTTATTTTATCACCAACCCGGAAAGAATGGAGGCGGAAATAGATAATCCCTACATTCTCATTACCGACCAAAAAATTTCCTCAGTGGCTGATTTCTTGCCTTCACTGGAGAAAATCGTCAAGGTCTCCAAAAATATTGTTATCATTGCTGAAGAAATTGAAGGCGAAGCTTTAGCGACTCTAGTCGTCAACAAGCTCCGAGGCACTTTTAATGCCCTGGCGGTCAAGGCGCCTGGTTTTGGCGACCGGCGCCAGGAAATGCTCGAAGATATTGCGATTTTGACCGGCGCGACTGTCATTTCTGAAAGCGCCGGCCGCAAGCTGGATTCAGTCACCATCGAAGACTACGGCCGGGCAGATAAAGTCTGGGCTGATAGCGAAAATTGTCAAATCATTGGCGGTAAAGGCAATGCGAAAAAAATCCAGGCCCGGGTCAGTCAAATCCGCCAGGCAATGAAGATTAACACCAGTGATTTTGACAAAGAAAAACTGGAAGAAAGATTGGCTAAACTCGCGGGCGGCGTGGCGGTCATCAAGGTCGGCGCCGCGACTGAGATTGAACTTAAAGAAAAACAGGAAAGAGTCAAGGATGCAGTTGGCGCGACTAAAGCAGCCGTAGAAGAAGGTATTGTGCCGGGCGGCGGCGTCGCCCTCATTCGCAGCGTCCAAGCCCTAAATAAGTTGATTTTCCAAGAAACCGATGAAGAGGTTGGTGCGAAAATACTCAAGGCGGCTCTTTACCAACCGGCTCGCTGGCTAGCGAAAAATGCCGGCATTGACGAAGGCTGGGCCGTCAAAAAGATTGAAGAAGGCAAAAATGATTTCGGCTTTGACGCCGCTAAAATAGAATTCGGCTCGATGTATAAAAAAGGCATTGTTGACCCTGTCAAAGTCACCCGTTCGGCTCTGCAAAATGCCGCTTCTGTCGGCACCATGTGTTTGACCATAGAAGCGATGATTGCGGATTTACCAGAGAAGAATCCGCCAGGCGGCGGACCAGGCGGTTCGGCCGGCATGGCCGGCGGTATGCCTGGCGCTTATTAAAGATCTAAAGCTTATTAAAGATCTAAAAAAGTCTGCGGATTAATTAGTTGGCCTTGGTCAATAATCTCCAAGTGAAGATGGTTGCCGGTAGCCAAACCAGTCGCCCCCACTAAACCAATCACTGTTCCCTGATTAATTTCCTGTCCCTCTTGAACCGTAATCCGGGAAAGATGAGCATAACGAGATTGCAGGCCGTTGGCATGATCAACCACCACCTGATTGCCATAACCCCAGTAGCTGAATTCAGTTTGGGTCACTTTTCCGGCCTCAATTGAATAGACCGGAGTTCCTTGAGGCGCGCTTAAGTCAATTGCCGGATGCAGAACCCAAAAACCCTGAGAAATAGTGAACTCTTCCAGGGGCGCTTTGTTTCTCTCATGAGTCTCTGTTTCCACTTCTGCTGCCAAGACCACTAATTCATCAGCCGGATAGGTTTCAAAAGCCGAAGCGGAAGTCACTAAAAAACTGGTCGTCATCACTAGCGCCAATAACAAGCTCCCTAGCTGCCTTTTGCTTTTTTTAGCCTCGAAAAAGGGCCGCAAAAGTTTGCTCAAAGGATGACTTTTTCTGGTTTTCGGCAATAGTTTCCATAACATCGTCGGGGTTAATCAGCCCCATTAAAAAATCCTCACTTAGGAGGATTTGAAAGGATTATAGCAAGAGCCAGCCTGAAAGTCAAATTTTTTCAAATTCTTCGAGAAGCTGGCGCTGGCGGCGGGAAAGACGTTTAGGAATAGTAATTAGCAAACGGATGTATTGGTCGCCCCGGCGGCGAGACCGGAGATAAGCGACGCCTTGGCCGCGGAGCCGAACTAAAGTTCCCGGCTGAGTACCTGGCCTGATTTTAATTTTGATCGGCCTATCAATCCCCGGTACTTCAGTGATGCCGCCCAGAGCCGCCAGAGTAAAAGGAATTTCGTGATTGACAATCAAATTTACCCCTTCCCGCCGGAAAACCCTATCCGACCGCACCCTAATGACTAAATAAAAATCATTGAATTTAATGCGGGTGTTATCATCCACGCCGGCCGGAATTTTAATCTGTCTCCTTTTGCCTGCGATTTCGATTTCTTTTTCACAGCCCTTAACCGCTTCCATGAAATCCAAGGTAACGCCTATCCGGGGAATTCTCTGGCTCTGCCGGAAAGGCGACGCCCCGCCGAAAAAAGCCTCAAAAATTTCAAAAGGATCGGAAAAGCCGCCAAAGCCGCCGTCGTTTTCACCGCCCCGGCTCGTATACGTATAGGTAAACGGTCTGGATTGATAAGTTCGGCTGAAGCCGCCGAAAGGCCAGGTAAAATCACTCTGGCCAGAAAAACCAGCCGGACCAGTAAAGGCCCGATGACCAAACTGATCATAAACCTGACGCTTTTTGGCGTCCGAAAGAATTTCGTAGGCTTCGTTAATCTCTTTGAATTTTTTCTCGGCGTCGGCTGACTTATTCCGATCCGGATGATATTGCAGCGCTAATTTGCGGTAAGCTTTCTTAATCTCGACCGATGAGACTTTTCGATCAACTCCTAGAACATCGTAATGGTCTCTTTTCGGGCCATGCATCTACTCTACCACTTCGCCTTCTTCAGCTTTATCTTTGTCTGGAGAGGCTTTCTGGTCTGTTTCTGATTGACCCGTCGCTGGCTGGTCGGCTGATTGCTGATACATTGAGGCGCCTAATTTCTGCAATTCCTCGCCCAGAATTTTGGCAGCCTCTTCAATTTCTTCTTTGCCAACTCCTTCTTTAGCAAGAATCTCGCGGACTTTTTTCACTTCTTCTTCAATTTGCTTTTTGTCTTCTTCTTTGACTTTATCCCTGGCGTCTTTCAGGGTCTTTTCCGCGGTATAACACAGGTTATCCGCCGTATTTTTCGCTTCCACCAGTTCTTTTTTCTGCCTGTCGTCCTCGCTGAATTGATCAGCCTCCTCAGTCATTTTTTTGACTTCATCGTCAGAAAGGCCAGTGGAACCGGTGATTTTAATCGATTGCTCTTTGCCGGTCGCCTTGTCTTTGGCAGTCACGCTCAAGATACCGTTAGCATCGATGTCAAAAATGACTTCGATCTGCGGTACGCCCCGGGGCGCCGATGGAATGCCGGCCAAAATAAAGCGGCCGAGAGATTTATTATCCGCTGCCATCGCCCTTTCACCCTGAAGAATATTAATTTCTACCTGAGTTTGGTTATCAGCGGCCGTAGAAAAAATCTGAGACTTGGAGGTAGGCACGGTGGTATTGCGTTCAATCAGCGGTGTGCGGACGCCGCCTAAAGTTTCTAAGCCTAAAGTTAACGGCGTCACGTCTAACAGCAAAACTTCTTTGACTTCGCCGGCTAAAACCCCGGCCTGAATGGCCGCACCGACCGCCACCACTTCGTCCGGATTAACACTCTTGTTCAGTTCTTTGTTGAAAAACTTCTTGACGATTGCCTGAATTTTCGGCATCCTGGTCTGGCCGCCCACCAAAATCACTTCGTCAATGTCTTTGGTTGTTAATTTTGCATCCTTTAAACATGATGCCACCGGCTTCATTGACTTCTCGATTAGATCGTCAACCAGTTGTTCCAGTTTGGCCCGGTTTAATTTAAGCGTTAAATGCAGCGGTCCGGAATCGCCTTGGGTGATAAACGGTAGGTTAATTTCGCTTTCCTGGGCGCTGGAAAGTTCAATTTTCGCTTTTTCCGCCGCATCCCGCAAACGCTGTAACGCCTGAGGGTCTTTGCGTAAATCAACGCTGTGCTCTTTTTTAAATTCTTCTGCCAGGTAATCTAGAATCCGCTTGTCAAAATCATCGCCGCCTAAATGAGTATCGCCATTCGTCGCCTTGACTTCATAAACGCCTTCGCCGAGTTCGAGAATAGAGATATCAAAAGTACCGCCGCCCAGATCATAAACCGCGATTGTTTCCGCTTTCTTTCTTTCCAAACCATAAGCCAAGCTGGCCGCCGTCGGCTCATTAATAATTCTAACCACTTCTAAGCCGGCAATTTCACCGGCTTCTTTGGTGGCTTTGCGCTGGGAATCATCAAAATAGGCCGGCACTGTAATCACTGCCTTTTTTACTTTCTCGCCTAAATACGCTTCGGCATCGGCTTTGGCTTTTTGCAGAATTTTGGCGGAAATTTCCTGAGGCGTGTATTGTTTAGCGCCAACCTCAATCACAGCCAAGCTGTTTTTGCCGGCCGCAATTTGATAAGGCAGCCATTCTTTATCCTGCTGCACTGATTTGTCTTTAAAGCGCCGACCCATCAGTCTTTTAATCGAAAAAATGGTGTTTTGGGGATTAATGATCATCTGGCGCTTGGCTACTTGGCCGACCAAGCCCTTAGCCGGCTCGACCACCGAAGGAATTAAATTGCCGCCTTCGGCAGTCGGAATTACCTTGGGCTGGCCAGCTTCCATCACCGCCACGCAGGAATTAGTGGTGCCTAAATCAATGCCGATGATTTTTTCTTTTTTAGTGTCTGTCATTTAATTTCCTTGACCAACTTTTACTTTGGCCGGTCGAATTACCCGGCCATTTAAATTATAACCTTTCAAAACAACTTCAACCACTTTGTTTTTTTTACCCCTGACCATTTCCACCGCATCCATTTTTTCCGGATCAAACTCTTCATCCTGCGCTTTAATTTCCGTTAAGCCTTCGCTGGCGAGAACCTTTTGCAACTGTTCACAGGTTAAATCCAAACCTTTGTCTTTTATATGTTGCCGACATTTTTCCAAACTGTCAAGCACCGGCAAAAGCTTATCAACCAGGCCGGCATGGGCAAACTTTACCAAATCACCCCTTTGTTTTTCTACTCGTTTTCTCAAATTATCATAATCAGCCAGGGCTCTTTTCCATTTGTTTTCCAAATCTTTATCAGCCAAGCGGTGGTTTTGTTTTTTCTTCACGATCATCAACCCATCTCTTTAATTAAATTAACAAAGTATCTTAGAACCGGAATGACATAGGCAAAATCAGAACGGCAGGAGCCGATGACACCTACTTTGCCGCTTTTGTCCTGTCCGGTTTTAAAATCAGCAAAAACTAGGCTGCAGGACGACAACGCCTCTAGACCGAAATCATTACCGATTAAAACCCGGATCGGTTCTTCGCTTAAAGATTTGGCAAAAAGACTAGTCAACTGGCTGGCTTCATCCAAAAGAGAAAGAACGCTTTTGGTAACATCAATGTCGTAGAATTCAGGAATCTCCAGAATGTTGGCATAGCCGGCATGATAAAGATCGCCGTTGTCAGTCATCACTACTGCCAAGGATTTGGTTCTTTGCGCTAAAGCCTTAGCGATTTCCCGAAATAATTTTTCCGGCTCCCGGCGATAATCCCAGACTCTTTCCTTAACCGCTACCTCTTCACCCACCGAAAGCTCCTTTTCTTTCATTAATTCTTTGATGTAAAAGCGGAAAGCCATGGCGGTCGGTCTTCGGCCGGCAGAAGTGTGGGGCTGCTCTAAATAACCTTCTTTTTTCAAAACCACCATTTCGTTTCTGATGGTGGCTGGCGAAACTCCCAGATTATATTTTTTGTCAAGAATGGCGCTGCCTACCGGCTCGCCGGTTTCAGTGTATTCTTGAATAATAGCGCCTAAAATCTTTCTCTGTCGGTCATCAAGCATCTTTAGCAGAAGCATAACACGACTGCTAATTGTTGTCAAGTCCTAAGAGTTGACTTTAGTCAAATTTTACTTTAGGATGAAAATTAAATGAAAATAACCAGAAAAACTTGGTGGGCGATTTTTTCTTTTTTGCTGCTTTTAACCGCTCTCGTGACTGTTTCTATTCTTGTCCAGCAGCATCAAGAAATTAGAAAAAAAGCCGTTAACTACAGCGCCGCACTGGTTTTAGCTGGCGAAACTCAACCAGTAGTTGGCAACAATTTTGATGTTAATCTGATTCTTAACCCTGGCGGTCAAAGTGTCGTTGCCGCTGATATCATATTAACTTTTGATAAAAATTTACTGCAAGTAATGGATATTATGCCTAACCTTACCACAAACTTAAAAACCTTTGCTCCGGTTCTTGCAGATGGCAGTTTTGATAAAGACACAGTCATCGCTCAAGCCAATCAAACCGGCATGCTTTCTTTTGGCGCTTTAGGTTTTAATTGGATGGCTGATAGCGCTACCGATCCTGTTGAAACCATCGTCAATCCCTTAGCAACTATTGTTTTCAAAGCTCTGGCTGAAGGCAGCAGCAAGATTAGTTTCTGCTTCCGCAGTACGGCTGATGCCAGTTGCCAGGAAACAGTTATTCAAGGCAGTACGCCGGATACCAATGTTGTTAGTCAGGCAGGTGAAGACATTTTGGGAACCGCTGATGCGATTGTCATTGAGGCTGTTCCGGCCGGCGAACCAACGAACACACCTACGCCTACCGCCACAACGACACCAACGCCGACAGCAACGCCTAACCCAACCGCCACGCCAGTACCGACCAACACGCCGACACCGACCAACACGCCAATTCCCAGCCCAACGCCTACCCAGGAACCGCAAAAAGGCAATTTAACGATTAAAATCAAATTTCAGGGCATTGATGGCGATAAAGGAGTAAAAACAGCTAAAGTCACTCTTCGACCAAATAGTGGCAACGATCAGATTTTTGATAATTTTGAGTTCGGTCACGACGGCAGCGGCGTCTATGTCGGCACTCTCCATAACCTTGACCCCGGCGCTTATACTGTTTTCGTCAAAGGCTGGGCTCATTTGCAAAAAAATCTCGGCCAAGTCGAGCTCGCCGCCGGCCAAGCCGCTCTCCTCAACGCGCCCGAACAAATCCTCAAAGCCGGTGATTTTAATAACAACAACGAGCTTGCAATTGACGATGTTGGCGCCATCATTGGCGTTTACACCGCTCTATCGGTCCCGGTGAGCGGCAGCACTCGACAATTTGATATTAATGGTGATAATATGATTGATATCACTGATGTTTCTGGCATTTTATTAAATTATACTGCTTTAGTGATACCTGGCGATGAATAAAATGAAAAAATATCTTTTGGGTTTTTTCTTTCTTTTAATTTTAATCATTGGTTTGGTTGTTGCTTCTCAACTTACTCAAGAAAAGCAGGAAATCAGAAAAAGAGCTTCGACGCCAAGCGGCACAGCCCTAGTTTCTCTTTCGCCAGCTTCAGGTAATTATGAAGTCGGCCAATCATTTCCAGTCAGCGTCTATTTTAATCCAGTCAGCATTCCCATTTCTTCGATTGCGGTGCGGATTACTTATCCGTTGAGCGGCAACCTAACGGCTTCTAGTCTACAAATTAATCCTTCTTTTCTGACGAGCGGCAACTGGATGTGTCCGGTGAAAACCATTACTCCAACAGGCAGTCAGGTTGAAATTGATATCGCCTGCGCTAATATTACCACTGAAGGCTTTACCGCTGCCAGCGATACTTTACTCGCTTCTTTTAATCTCGTGGCTAATGAAGTGCCGGCGGTTAATCCGGTGGTTTTAAGTTTTGATCCAGCCGCCAGTAAAATCATGAGCAAAGCTCAAAATCAAGACATTCTCTTAACACCGCCAGCCGCTGCTTCATATACAATTAACCTAGACTTGACACCGCCAGCCGCCATCACTAATCTGAATATAACTAACGTCTCCTTTAACTCCTTAAGTTTGTCTTGGACCGCTCCCGCTGACGCAGGACCAGCTGGAAAAGCCAACCTTTACGACCTGCGCTATTCTACTTCAGTGATTACTAACACTAATTGGTCTAGCGCTACACCAGTGAGTGGATTACCAATCCCAGGCAACCCTGGAAAAGCTGAAACATTTACTGTTTCTGGACTTAATCCCGGAACAAAATACTATTTTGCCATTAAATCTATTGATACTGCGGGCAACATTTCTAATTTGTCAAATATTGCTGAAGCCACGACTAACGCTCCCACGCTCTCTTTTGGTTTCAGAATGCAAGGAATCAATCAACAAGGAATTTCTAAATCTATCCGGGTAACTCTTAAAGGACCGTCTGGTCAAGTTTATCCCAGTGTTATTTGTCAAAGCGGCGCTCATAGTTCTTTTGCACCTGTTAATCCTATTTCTCTGGCCAATCTCTCTTTCCCTGCTGGTGGCGTTAATGTTGAAGTTCTTGTTAAAGATAACGGTCATTTACAAAAAAAACTTGGCAACATCACTCTCACAGCCAGCAATAATCAGGCCTCTGCTTCTTGGAATTCAATTGAAGTTAAGAGCGGCGACTTTAATAATGATAATCAGCTTGACATTGATGACGTAGGCGCCGTTATTGGCGTTTACACGGCTCTATCAGTGCCGGTTAGCGCTAGTAATCAGCAATTTGATGTCAATGCTAATAGTTTCATCGAAATTGATGATATCTCTGCTGTTTTATTAAACTATACTGCCTTGACTGTACTTGGAGATCAATAAAATGAAAAAGTTGTTTTTATTTGGTCTAATCATTTTATTAGTGATAGGCAGCTGGCTAGTTTTTCTCAATCTGCAGAGAACAAAAAATCCAGCTTTCCACCAAGCAGTCACGGAATCTAGTTTGCCGGAAAAGCAAATGACGACAGAAACTCAAGCCAGTCTCTTTCTTGTTCCTCAAAACAGTCAATTAGTGGTTGATCAAAACCTATCTTTGGAGATCAGACTAACCGGTCAAAATCTTTCTCTTTCTGGCATTGCTCTTCACTTAAGTTATCCTTTTGATAAAATCCCGCCTTTACAACCCCAAAGCACTAAAATTCAACCTAATTCTGACTGGCAGCAACAGGGCTGGATCTACCCAATCAATAAAGTTTGGGTTGACTGGCAAAATAAAACTGTTAATCTTGAATTAGCGGCTGTTAACCCAACCCTGACTGGTTTTCAACTAAACGGAGAAGATATTTTAGGCACAATTGAATTGACGGCCGAAGCGGCGATTGAAAATTTAATCCTAGCTTTTGATCCTCAACAGACTAAATTAACAACTAAAGATAACCAAAAAGTAAAGCTTAATTTTCTAACAGGCATTTACCAAATTAAATAAACGATGAAAAAAATTGCCATTTTACTCTTTATTATTTTGGTCATTGTCGCCATTCCTTTGGGGGTTTATTTAGTCAAACAGCGTCAGGAAATCAGAAAAAGAGCTTCGACGCCAAGCGGCACAGCCCTAGTTTCTCTTTCGCCAGCTTCAGGTAATTATGAAGTCGGCCAATCATTTCCAGTCAGCGTCTATTTTAATCCAGTCAGCATTCCCATTTCTTCGATTGCGGTGCGGATTACTTATCCGTTGAGCGGCAACCTAACGGCTTCTAGTCTACAAATTAATCCTTCTTTTCTGACGAGCGGCAACTGGATGTGTCCGGTGAAAACCATTACTCCAACAGGCAGTCAGGTTGAAATTGATATCGCCTGCGCTAATATTACCACTGAAGGCTTTACCGCTGCCAGCGATACTTTACTCGCTTCTTTTAATCTCGTGGCTAATGAAGTGCCGGCGGTTAATCCGGTGGTTTTAAGTTTCGATCCTCAACAAAGCAAAATTCAAAGCAAGATTGACAATGTCGATATTCTTTTGACGCCGACGAGCAATGGCTCTTACACGATTGGCGGTGGGGCAACAGCCACGGCGACACCAACAACCATACCGCCAGAAGCCACGGCCACGCCGACAGAATCAGCCGGAGTAACGAATACTCCCACACCCACTCAATCAGCTGGCGAACCCACTAACACGCCGACGCCAACTCGCGCCTCGCCGACGGCAACACCGACTACCGCTTCTGGTGGCGGAACCTCCAGTAATCCGGTCAGCTTAAGCAGTATTTCCAGCAGCAGTAATCCGCCAACTTTATCTGGCACCGCGGCTCCCGGAGCGAAAATCACCATCACCGTGCAATCAACGCCGATCACCGGCATGGTCTATGCTGATGCGGCCGGCAACTGGTCTTGGACGCCGCCCAGCGAATTGGAAACCGGCAGCCATACGGCCACAGTCACTGCCACTGACAGCAGCGGCCAAACCACCACTGACTCGGTCTCTTTCACGGTGGCCGACGCTGAAGACTTGCCGGCAACCGGCTTTCTCACACCAACGGTTCTGAGCCTTCTTTCGGGGTTGCTGTTATTATTTCTCGGTCTGGCTCTTTAAAGAAATTTCTTCCGGCCAGCCGGTAATCGGTTTTTAAAAAGACCATTAAGGCCTTGATTTTCAAAACCCAAGCTAAGCCTAAATAAGCCCCGGCGCCTGCTAGGGCCACTAAAGCCGTTAATAATATGAGATTAGTCGTGTAGCGGGTATCGAGAACGAATTTCTCCAGGCTGGTGGAAAGTCTCAAGCCGAAAAAATTTAAAAAAGACAGCCGTTTATCCCAAACCGACCGGTCAAAAATTTTCAAAAGAAAAAACATCAGACCGCCGGCAACAACAGCTGCTAAGGCGGTCTTCAAAAAAGGAGTTAGGGTTTCTTCTTTGCTAAAGCCGCCCAGTTTGTTTGCCAGCAGCCGAAAAAGAATTAAAAACTGCAATAAAGAAGCCAGGGTAAAAGACAAAGCCAGCCCCCAAAGGGGAAATTTTAAAATTAAGATCAAGAGTCCGCTGAGAATAATATTGATTAAAGTAGAAAAAACCGAAACTTTCACGGCTGTTTTTGTTTCTTGAAAAGCATAAAAGGCGCGGTTAAGCAGTAAAACTAAAGCCTGAGAAAAAATCGCCAGGCAAAAAACCGAAAGAGTGTACCCGGTCTCCAAAGTTGATTCCCAGGTAAAGCGGGCGGCACCAAAAACCAGCCGGACGATCGGCACCCGCAAAACCACCAGAAAAACCGACGCCGGCAAAGTTAAAAAGAGAATTTGCTGCCAGGATGAAAGAAAAACTTTTTTAAACTGGTCATTTTCCTCGCGGGCCGCTAAAGAAGAAAAGGTCGGTAGGGTGGCTTTGGCCAAGCTGGTGCCGAAAAGATCCACCGGCAAGAGCTGCAGCGAATTGGCAAAAGTCAACCAAGTATAGGCGCCGACTGAAACTAGAGAAGCAAAAAAAAGCTCAATGGTTTTCGCCAGCTCTAAAAGAGAAAGCTCAATTATCCGCGGCCAGGCTAATCGACCCACCTTTTTCAAACCGGGCTGGGAAAAATTAAAAATTAACCGCGGCCGGAAGCCAAGGTTGAAAGCTAGAGGCAATTGAATAATAAAATGAAAAAAAGCGCCGGCCACGACGCCTAAAACCGACCCTGTTAATCCCAATTTCGGCGCCAAAAAAGCCGTGCCGCCGATAATTCCCAGGTTATAGAAAATCGGCGCAATCGCCGGCACTAAAAAGCGCTGCCATGATTCCAAAATGCCGGTCAAAAAGTAAGACAGCAGGAAAAATCCCTGGGAAACAATTAAGATTCTGGCCAGGAAAACCACTTGGTCAATTTGCTCCTGGCTAAAACCAGGAATAATCCGGCGGTAAAGAGGCGCCGCCAATAAAAAAATCAAGCCGGAGAGGACTAAAAATACCAGCAACGCCAGAATTAAAACTCCATTGGCAATTTGCCAGGCCTGTTTTTCTTCATCTTTAGCCAGATAGGCAGTAAAGGTAGGAATAAAAGCGGCGGAAATGACGCCGAAAACTAAAATGTCGAAAACAGCCCCTGGCAAACGAAAGGCGGCAAAATAAAGAGACAGCTCGGTGGAAGAGAAAAAATGGGCCAAAACCCGATTGCGCATCAAGCCCAGAATTCGGGAAAAAGCAATCATTAAACTGATAATGGCGGCAGCGGAAGAAATGTTCGTCTGCCGCCGACCTAAGAAATTAGCAACCATTTTGTATTTTTAGTATAGCCTCTGGTTGTGAATTAAACAAGAAGATGATAGAATTTATCTATGCCTATCACTCAATCAGCGAAAAAAGCCCTGCGGAAAGACCAGCGCCGTAGATTAGTTAATCTCCGGATTAAAAACAAGGTCAAAATGGCGATTAAAAAAGCTAAGGCTAAGAAAAACAAAAAAAGCCTGGCATTGGCTTATGCGGTGCTTGACCGGGCGGTGAAAAAAGGCATCCTCCATCAGAACAAAGCGGCTCGCTGCAAAAGCCAACTTGCTGCCCTTTGACAAATCCCGGGAAAATTTCTATACTGAAAATATATGGCTGTCTGGAAAAAAGAAATCAATTTGCTTTTTATCAAAACTTTTGAACAAACTTCCTTAGGCAAGTTGCTTCATTGGACCCTGACTGTCGGCCGCTGGATTGTCATCACTACTGAACTCATCGTGATTGTTTGTTTTCTTTCCCGGTTTAAGCTTGACCGGGAATTGATGGACTTGAGCGAAACCATTAAACAACAACAGGCGATTGTCGGCTCGTTAGAAGACTTAGAAACCAATTTCCGCCGGCTGCAGCAAAGACTTAATGAAATCAACCGCTTAAGCGGTGAACAAATTCCGGCCGCCAGCCGGCTGCAGCAATTGTCGGTCATCATTCCCCTGGACGTTGTTTTAACAGAGTTAAAAATCGAAAAAGGCGGCTGGCAAATTAGCGCCACCTCCATTTCTGATGCCGGCTTTCATCATTTTCTCACCGGCTTAAAAGAAAAGCTCCAGTTAGAAAAAATTAATCTTGAAGAAGTCAGGAAAAAAGAATCAGGCCTGATTGAGTTTACTGTCAGCGCCAGTGAAGCAACACCGGCCGCTGATTCTTTAAACAGAATCAAAAATGAATAATCGCCAACAGCCTTACCACCAATACCGTCGCTACTATCATCGCCTGGGTGGTCTTTATCAAGATCAGGCGGTGAAAGATGTTACTTTTTTAGCAGTTTCGCTTTTAACGGTCGCTTTTTGCGGCTTTTTCGCGATTAGGCCGAGTTTAAGAACCATCAGCGGCTTAATCAAGGAAATCCGTGATAAGGGTGAGGCTAGCCAAAAGCTGGAACAAAAAATCAATTCTCTTTCCTTGGCGCAAAAGGAATATTTGCGCGTCCAGCCAGACCTGGTCTATATTGAAGCCGCCTTGCCGAAAAAAAGCGAGTTTTCTCAGCTCATCAAACAACTGGAATATTTGGCCTATAAAAACAACGTTCAGCTCATCAGCTTTAAACTAGAAAAGGCTGATCTCTTGCCTGTTGAGCCAAAAAGCGAACTATTGACGCTGGCAGTGGATTTTGGCGCCGCTGGCAATTATGAAGATTTAAAAAAATTCTTAACTGATTTAGAAAAACTGGAAAGACTGGTAATTTTAAAAAACTTTGACTTTGCTGAAGAAAAGTCAGGCCTTGAAGAAGAAACATCAATTATGTTAACAATTCAGGCTCAAATCTATTCTTTGCCATGAAAAAGAAAAAAATCAACCGCGATTTAATCAGCTTAGCTGTTTCCACTTTACTGACCGTGGCGGTCTGGATAGGCTTTGATGTTTACCGAGCTTTAACTCGATATACTCTACCGGAAATTCTCGATCAACAAATGCAGCCCTTGGATCCTAAATTAAATCAAGAGGTAATCAACCAGCTTAAAGAACGTCTTCGGATTTCAGAAGAAGAATTAGGCCGGCTGGAGGAATTAGGGCCGGTCGCAGAAGCTAACGAAACAACCTCTAGTGCCAATCCTAGCGGCCAGCCTGGAAAAGAATGAAAGCTAAAAAATCAATTCCCACTCTCCTGGCCCTTTTTTTAATTCTGACAGCCGTGACCGCTAGCCTTTTCTTGCTGAGAAAAGGCGGGACTGGCTTTCTCGGCGCCGCTCCCCAAACAATCCCTCAACAAATTAAAGTGACTAATATTGATGCCAACAGCTTTACTGTCTCCTGGATCACTGATCAGGAAACGGTCGGTCTTGTCAAATACGGAACTTCTCTTTCTCTAACCCAAACCCAGACTCAAACCCAGACTAACTTGCTTCATTATTTAAAAATTGAAAATCTTCAGCCGGAAACAAAATATTATTTAAAAATTGGCTCTAGTGAGAAACTCTATGACCAGCAGGGCCGGCCTTACGAAGTCGCCACCGGCCCTTATCTTCAGACCGCAGCGGCGGCTGACGCCGCCTACGGCCAGGTTTTCCAACCCGATGGCACTCCTAGCCAGGAAGCGATTGTTTATTTAACCCTGGCTGGCGCCAGTCCGCTTTCCGGCTTGAGTCAGGCCGACGGCCACTGGACAATTCCTTTAAGCATGGCCAGAACCGCTGACCTGACTCGCTATTTTGACTATGACCGTACTAGCGCTAGCGAGGAAATTTTTGTCCAGGCCGGCCGCTGGGGAGAAGCGACGGTTTTGGTCACCAGCCAAAACGATTCGCCGGTGCCAGAAATCACTCTCGGCCAGACTTATGATTTTCGCCGGCCGGCGCTGGTTCAACCGACTCAGCCGTCCGGATTCCGGAACTCTGGCTTTAATCTTAACCCTTTGAATCTCAATCGGCCCGGGATCAGTCCGTTAACCATTCTTAACCCTGAAGAAGGTGAAGGGATAAATACTTTGAGGCCTGAGTTTCAGGGCACCGGCCTTCAGGGTGAAACCGTCACCCTGATTCTGGAATCTTCAGCCAGCTTCGAAGTCGAAGTCTTGATTGACGAAAACGGCCAGTGGCACTGGGTACCGCCGGCTAATCTTGAACCTGGTGTTCACACGATCACGATTACTACCGCTGACGGCGCCGCGGTTTCCCGCGAATTTACCATTCTTGCCGCCGGCGAGGCTGACCTGCCTTCTTTTACAGCCACGCCTTCAGGCCAGGTTTCGCCAACTTCAACCCCCAGCCCCACGCCAACCAGCGTTCCAAGAACTTCTTTGCCGTCAACTGAAAGCGGGGTGCCTCAGTCAGGCTACTTGACACCCACTCTTCTCTTTGTCATACTGGGATTGAGCCTTATTTTTAGCGGCTTGTTTTTAAACTTTAAATTTAGTCCTTAATGCCTGACCAACCGACCAATCCGCCAGCAACGCCAACTCTTTCCGGTATTAATCCTCCCGCCAGCCAGCCAGTGCCGCCAGCTGAGCTACCACCGCCACCGCCACCGCCACCGCCAACTGACAAACAGCCAGAGCCGGGGAACATCCAAGAAACTCCGGAAATTAAGCCGGCGGCAAACAAGAAAAAAGGCCGGGTCGCCGCCGCAATTGCCGGTATCGCTTTGATTCTCATTTCCCTGCCGGTGGCTTTGACCCTAGTCAAACAGCGCCAGGAAGTCCGCAAAATGGCCGATAATATCTGTAATTACCCTGACAATCCCCAACATAAATGTAATGGTCATGAACCTGGCTGGAGCACTTGCGATGCCGACGGCCGCTGGGGCTGTGACCAAGCTTGTAATTATATTGATTTGCCAGATACTTGGTGTGATGCTGATACCCATCAGTACACTTGTTCCGCCGGAGCAGTCAATCCTGACCCAGCTAACTCTCCCTGTTCTGGTGATTTAACACCTGGCCCCACCAGCCCGCCGGGAACGCAATGCTGCAGCGGCACCAAGGATTGTGCCGAAGGCCAGCAATGCATGAAAACCGATGATCCGAACTGCAGCGTCTGTAAACCTGAACCAGAACCTGGCAAACCTGGTTGTTGCTCTGGCCCTAATGATTGTGCTCACTGGGAATCATGCAGTGTCGATAATGGCAATTGCGCTAGTGGTAAAAGCTGCGGCAGTCACGCTGGTTGTGTTTATGATTCAGATTGCGCTTCCGGCAAATGTCAAGGCGGCACTTGCGTCGGCAGCGGCACTTTAGAATGTCAGGCAAATAAAGGCGGCGTCAAGATCATCAATAATACTGACCAGCCAATTAGCGGCACGGCTGTTTGGTTTTCTCGTTGGTGTGATCATCAAAACAATGATAGTTGCTTCTGTAGCGGTGGCGATTTTTCCGAAGCAGTGACTCTCACTCCAGACGAAGTCTGGACCAGAGGCAATACTAATAGTGCCAATGGTCCGCCTCAATATTGTGCCTGGCAGTCTGACATTAGATTTGACATCTGCCATAACAGCGATCATGGTTGTGTTGAGGGGTGCGAAGCTGGTCAAGAATACAGTTTAAGCTGTACCAGCCTGGCGGCTTTTAATGAGGATTGGCAGCCGATTACCAATCTCAATACGATCAGCGTCGGCGAGACAATTTATTTTGCGGTCGCTGGCGGTTGCGAAGAACCTCAGGGCATTACTGACGCTCGCTTCCGGTTTAACGCCGGCAGCTGGCAAATACCGACCGGCAAAAAATCAGGCAAGTTCTATGTCCAGTATGAAGTTCCCAGTTCAGGTAGTTATACGGTCGAGGCGATGGTAAAAAATCCCTCGCTAGGCTGGAGATAAAAATATGCCAAAGAAAAACCGGACGACAATTTTTATTTTAGGCGCGACCGTCATCTTGGCGGTGATTGCGGTGATAACTGCCTTGCGGCTCTACCAGCTCCGCCAGCAGCCGGTCGCTCCGACCGCGCCCCAGCCGGCGCCGGCCCTGGAACCGACCGCCACACCCACCCAACTACCACCCGCCGAAAGGGATCCGGTTGCCGCCTGCACTTTAAGCTTTAATGTCGCTGGCGTCTCCACACCGACGCCAACCGGCACACCGACGCCAACCGGCACACCGACGCCTACCGGCACGCCCGGACCAACTTCCACGCCCACCCCAGGACCAACTTCAACGCCAACGCCGCCGCCTGCTCCTCCAGACGCCTTACCAACACCGACGCCGATTCCTCTGCCTGAAGCTGGCATCACTCTACCCACCTGGCTCACCGCTCTGGCTGGCGGCGCACTCGTCATCCTCGGATTGCTCTTTGCTCTGTGATAATTATTAATTATGAAGATTGCTGTTATTGGCGCTGGCATTACCGGCCTAACCGCAGCTTACGAATTGGCCAAAAAGGGACAGGCTGTTTCTGTTTTTGAAAAAGAAGGCTATTTAGGCGGCCTGGCGGCTGGGTTTCGAGAAAAAAACTGGCAATGGTCATTAGAACGTTTCTATCACCACCTTTTCACTTCTGATCATCATGTCCAAAATTTAATCAGCGAACTTAATCTTCAAAACCAGCTTCACTATTACCAGCCGAAAACTTCTATTTTCCGAAGTAACCGGATTTCTGCCTTTGATTCGCCATTAGCGCTAATGACTTTTCCACACCTTTCCTGGCCGGAAAAAATCCGCGCGGGTTTAGCGACGGCTTGGCTTAAAGCCAGCAAAGCGCTGTCTTTTGAAGAAGTCACGGCGGAAAAATGGCTGCGCAAATATTACGGCCAAGCCGTCTATCAAACCCTTTGGCAGCCGCTGCTGCAAAGCAAGTTCGGCTCTTTTGCCGATGAAATCGCCATGTCTTGGTTTTGGGCCAGAATCAAAAAAAGAAGTTCACAATTAGGCTACTTAAAAGGCGGTTTTCAGGTTTTAATTGACCGCCTGGCTGAGGAAATCAAAGCCAGCGGTGGCCAAATTTTGACAAGTACAACCATAAAAAAACTCGGTGAGTTAAAGGGTTTTGATGCTATCATCGTCACGGTGCCGACGCCGGAATTTCTAAAAATCGCCCCTCATTTGCCAGTTGATTACCGTCGCCGTCTCCAATCTTTAAAATTTGTCGGCGCCGTAGTTTTAGTTTTAACTCTTAGAGAAAAGTTCTTAACTGACAATACTTACTGGCTCAATATTAACGAACCTGGTTTTCCTTTTGTGGCCGTAGTCGAACACACCAACTTCATCAATCGGCAGTACTATCATCACTGCCGTCTTCTTTATGTTGGCGGCTATTATCCGCAAAACCACCGCTACTTTAAGATGAAAAAAGATGAAGTTCTCAAAGAGTTTCTCCCCTATTTGAAAAAAATCAACCCCAGGCTGTTCGCTGTTCGCTGTTCGCTGTTCGCTAATCTTTATGCTCAACCGGTCATACCCATTAATTATTCAAAAATCATGCCAGGGATGAAAACCCCGCTGAAAAATGTCTCTCTGGCTAACCAGTCCTTAATTTATCCTTGGGATCGAGGCGTTAATTATGCGATTGAAATTGGCAAAAAGGTCGCAAGCGAGTTATAATTTGACTGTAAGGAGAATTACAAGAGGAAGCACAGCGAAGCGAGCAAGCTCTTATAATCTTTATAATGTTTATAATCACTTCTCTGAGACCGGGTCAGTGGATTAAGAACGCGCTGGTTTTTACCGCCATTATTTTTACCGGCCAGCTGCTTAACCCGGAAATTTTCCTCCGCTGTCTTTGCGGGTTCGGCGTCTTTTGCCTACTTTCTTCTGCTTCTTATCTTTTTAATGACTTAATCGATCTGCCTTATGACCAACGCCATCCTCAAAAAAAACACCGGCCGCTGGCGAGCGGCAAAATAAAGCCTCAGACTGCTATTCAGCTAGCTGTTTTTCTGGCGATCAGCGGCTTGATTATCAGCTTGCTTTTAGGCATCAGCGTTTTTCTCCTCGGCCTTCTTTTTATCAGCCTGCACCTTCTTTATTCTTCTTTCTTAAAAAAATTTGCCGTCGTTGATATCTTAATCATTGCCAGTTCTTTTATCATCCGCATTTTTGTCGGCGAGGCCTTGACCGGCTTTCATGTTCCCATTTGGCTTATGCTCACCGCTATTTTTCTGGCTCTTTTTATTGCCTCCGGCAAGCGGCGATCAGAACTGGTTTTGGAAGGCGCCAAAACCAGACCGGCGCTGTTAGCCTACCGCCGCCAACTGCTTGATTTTTACACTTCAACTTTTGCCAACGCCGCTTTGGTCTCTTATGCTCTTTTTACCTTTTTCACTGAACCGCCTGAATTCAGCGAGCCCTTAACTCAATTTTTAGTGATTAACTTCCCTAAGGCTCTGGGCCGAAAGTGGTTGATGGCCGCCACGATTCCTTTTGTCATTTTCGGCATTATGCGTTACGCCCAGCTGATTTATGAGAAACAGGCCGGCGAAAGGCCGGAGAAGCTCCTGACCAGTGACATTCCTCTTTCTTTAAGCGTCATGGGCTGGGGATTAATGACTATCCTCATTATCTATGTCGTTTAAACTTCTCTTGATTATTCTGATTAGCGGCTTTTTCAGGTTTTTTAAGCTTGACTGGGGTCAGGGTTACTTCTTCCATCCGGACGAATACCATCTTGCCGCGGCAGTTGAAAGACTCTCTTTTCCCCGCCAGATGAACCCTGAGCTTTTCTCTTACGGCTCATTAACTGTTTATCTCATTTATTTCACCAAGCTGCTGCTGGCCGCCATCGGCCACACGCTACCCGCTATTATTATTGGCCGTTTTTACGCCGCTCTTTTTTCCACTTTAACGATTATTCTTGTTTATTTAATTGCCCGCCGGCTCTTTCCCAAACAGGCGCTTCTCGCGGCCGCGCTCAGCGCCACTCTCCCTGGCCTAATCCAGCAAGCTCATTTTGCCACCCCAGAATCTAACTTGACCTTTTGGCTATTTTTATTTCTTTATTTGGGTATGCAGTACCAAAAAACAAAAAAACTCAAATTTCTTTATCTTGCCGCAGCCAGCTTTGGTCTGGCTCTGGCTACCAAAATTACTGTTTTGTTTTGGCTACCAATTTTGTTATTTTTCGTTTTAACGAAACCTTTTCTTTTAATCGAAAAAGTGATCGTTCCTCTTTTCCTTGCCGGTTTTGTTTTCTTTTGCGCTTTCCCTTATAGCCTGCTGGATTACTCTGCTTTCTCCCATTCTTTAAATTATGAAACTGGTGTCGGCCGCGGCCAACCAGTAGTTTTTTACACTCGCCAGTTCATTAACACCCTGCCTGTTCTTTTCCAGTTTCAGAAAATTCTCCCTTACGCTCTCGGACCAGCGGTTTTGCTTTTGGGAACCATCGGTTTTTTTCTGGCCATCAGAAATCCGAATTGGCGTTTGGTTGTCGCTGCTTTTCTGCTCCTTTTTCTACCCCATGCTTTTCTTTTTGCCAAATGGACCCGCTTTATTGCTCCCAGCTTTCCCTTTTTCGCCATCTTCACCGCTTATTTATATAAAAAAATAAAAAATAAATTTTTACTTTTTACTTTTTACTTTTTACTTTTTACTAACTTTCTCTGGACTTTGATCTTTTTCTCTATCTATCTCCGGCCTGATGTCAGAATCACCGCGACTGACTGGCTGAATGCCAATCTGCCGGCGGCAGCAACCGTTCTGACCGAATCCGGCAACATGCTGGAAGTACCGCTAACCGGCAGTTTGAAAAAAGTCGGCTTTGATTTTTATCATCTTGACGAGCAAGCCAGCCTCCGGCAAGAACTGCCTGGTCTCTTAGCTGAAGCTGACTATTTTATCGTCCAAAGCCGGAGAATGTTCAGCAACCACCAGCGCTTGCCAAACCAGTTTCCTCTGACCAGCCGCTTTTATGATTTGCTCTTCGCTAATCAATTAGGTTTTCTTAAAATCAAAGAGCTTAGCTCTTATCCTTTAATCCCTGATGAAATGGCTGAAGAAACCTGGTCTGTTTTTGACCACCCGGTCATTAGGATTTACCAAAAAACCCAATTTTTCACGGAAAGTGATTATGAAAGTCTTCTCGAAATCTAAATTCATGATTCGTAATTCATTATTCATGATTCTGGCATTTGGCGCCATTCTCCGCCTCTATGGCCTTAACTGGGACCAGGGTTATCACCTCCACCCTGACGAAAGAATGATTATCATGGTGGCGGAGAATTTGCGTCCCGGCAACCTCAATCCTAAGTTTTTTGCTTATGGCAGTTTGCCTCTTTATCTTTTAAAACTTGCCGGTTGGTTGGTCAGTCTGATTTTCGGTCCTCAGTGGGCTCACTACAGCCACCTGCATTGGGTCGGCCGGATTTTATCAGTCATTTTTGACCTGGCAACCCTGCTCTTGATTTTTAAAATCGGCCAAAGGGTTTTTTCCGAAAAAATCGGGTTAAAGGCGGCTTTTCTCTATGCGATTTGCGCCTTGCCGGTCCAGCTTTCTCACTTTTACGCAGTTGATGTTCCACTTAATTTTTTTATCTTCCTGACTCTTTACCAATTGATTCTTTTTTATGAAAAACAAAGCCGGCGGCGAGCTGTCTGGCTGGGCATCAGCTTTGGCTTGGCTTTAGCCACTAAAATCAGCGCCTCAGTTTTGGTTAGCGCTATCGGCGCTGCTTTTGCTTTTGATCTGGTTTTAATTTTTCTCAAATATTGGCGCCAACAAACGGCTCGCTGGTGGCAGAAAATCAGTTTAGTTATTTTCAGGAAAAAAACCGCCACCTGGAGAATAATTAAGCCTTTACTTGCCTTCGGCCTGATTGTTTTTCTCACGACAATCACTGTTTTTGCTTTAACCGAACCCTATGCCCTGCTTGATTTCCCGACTTTTTGGCAGCAAATCCAGGCTCAACACCAAATGACCAAAGATGCTTTCACTTTCCCCTTTACTCTCCAATATGTGGATACTGTCCCTTATCTTTATCACCTCAAAAATTTATATCTTTGGGGCATGGGCATTACCTTGGGAACGATGAGTTTCTTGGCCACCGCCTGGTATTTCTTGAGTCTTTATCGGCGGGTGAGAATCAAGGGCGAAGAAGATATCGAGGCCAAAGAAATAATTCTGGTGGTTTTTTTCCTCGCTTACTTTTTGGTCGTCGGCAGATTTAGCGTCAAATTCATGCGCTATCTTCTCCCCCTTTACCCGCTTTTTTGTCTTTGGAGCGCTTGGTTTTGGGAACAACTCCGGCTGCCGTGGAAAAAGATTGTCCAGGCAACGGTCAGCATCGGTACTTTAGCCTGGCTGGCGGCTTTTCTGGCAATTTATTCCCAACCCAACACCCGGGTTACCGCCAGTCAGTGGATAAATCAAAACATCCCTCAGGAATCAAAATTAGCCGTTGAACACTGGGATGATCGGGTGCCGCTCTGGGGTAATTATCAGTTCTTGGAAATGCCGCTGTATGAACCCGACACCTCTCTGGCTAAATGGCAGCAGATTGAGCAGAACCTTCAAGAAGCCGATTATCTGATTATTGCCAGCAACCGGCTTTATACGCCCTTACAAAAACTGGCCAGCTGCGAAAAATACCCTGGCCACTGCTATCCCAAAACCAGCCAATATTATCAACAGCTTTTTGCTGATCAACTCGGCTTCCAAAAAGTGGCTGAATTTACCAATTGTCCGCGGCTAACCCTCGGCCAATACTCTCTTCTCTTCCGCGATGACACCGCCGATGAATCTTTCACCGTCTATGACCATCCTAGGGTAATAATTTTTAAAAAGCTAGTCAACTTTCAATAAATAAGCCGACGGAGACAGATGGGGTAATGGCCGAATCTCAATCGTCGTTGCCGAAGGATAAGTTTGTCTTGCCTCTAATAACTTATCTTGATAGGCAGGGTAAAAAACATAAACTATTTGCTGACTTTCGGGGTTGAAAACATAGTCGTTTGGATTTTTAACATCAACTCTTTTTATTTTTCCTGAAATAAAAACCAGGGTTGAAAAATCAGCATACAAAAAAGGCGCGGTTAAGAAAACAGCCTGATAATTAGGACAGCCTTTAATCGCCTGGGCAATTTTAGTAGCCGTATATTTATTACCATCACCCCAAATCTCGCCAGGATACTGAACAAAATAAATTATTAAATTATTAGTGATAATCAAAAAAATAATCAGCACCAGGATAATATTAAGAAAGCCGCTTGACCATTGTTTCTTCAACCAATAAAAGCCAAGGCTGCAAAAAAAATAAAAAGCCGGCAAAGCGCCTAAGAGCCGCGGCATAAATAGCGGCGGCACAGTCAAAAAGCTGCCAAAAAAAATAATCAGCCAAAACCAAATAAAAAGAAATCGGTGGCGAACGACAAACATTCCTAGAAAAAAGAAAAATAAACTAAAAATATCAAAGAGCCGGCCACAATAACCATACTGCCCACTACTTTCGCAACTTTGCCTAGATAGATTCAGGGTTTTCTTTGCTTGTAAAAAAATTATTTTCATTTTTGAATCTGTCTGATAAACATCATCTAGCCAGGGCTTAACTTCTGGACTAAAAACAAAAACATTATTTGTTCGGGATATAAATGCCTGGGGATGGTCAACCAGAACGAAAAGCATTGGCAGAGTCACTAAGAAAAAACCTAGCAAAATCCAAAAAGTGTTCCTTTTTTTTCGGCCCTGCCAAATCAAAACAACCAAAGTAATGATGGGTACAATCCTGGAAGAAAAATAAAGATAAAAAGCACTGGCGTTGAAAACACCGAGCCAAAAACCATCCTGTCGATGCCGGCTTCTGATAAATTTAAGCAAAAAAATAAAAGCAAGAATCATGAAAAGAACTGAAAGATTATAATTAATGCCTAGGCGGCTGAAAGCAATCCAGAAATGAGAAAAAGCCAAAAGTATCGTCGCTAATAAAGCTCTCTTGCTATCAAAAAGAATTTTTCCGAAATAAAAGAAGGCTAATAAGGTTAAACTGCCAATAAAGGCTGACGCCGCCCGAGCGCCAAAAATTGAAGAACCAAAAAAAAGAATCGTCAAGCTGTGATGAAGAAAACTAGAAAGAGGCACTCCATAAAAGCGGCTGACGCCAATCAGCGGACTTTCGCCTCTTAAAATCCGCAAGGCCTCCAGACCAGTTTCCGCTTCGTCATTATGAAGAGCGGCTGGTAAACTTTCCAGGCGATAAAAATTTAAAAACAAACTCGCCGCTAAAATTAATCCCAAAACTAATTTTTCTTTTTTAAAAAATTTCATAAGCAGAGAAAAGCTCGCTGTCATCACGACGGTAAAATTGCCTTAACTGACCCCGCGGGAAGGTCTTTTCTAGAACCGCTATTTCTTCCTGCCAATCTAATTTCTCTGGAACTGGCTTAGGAATATTTTTTCGCTCGCCTTCCCACCAATCCCTCAGCTGGGCAATCTCATAAGGCAGAAAAAGAAAAACAAAATGGCTGTTTTTTTGCTTTGGCCATTTAATTGCTTCACTGAATTCTATCTCGCCATGAACCGGAAAATGAGGCGCCAGAAAACCAATATTGCCTTGAGTGGGATAGTGCTTCCAGCAGCCAAAGAAAATTGCCTCCCAATCCTCGCCAAGTTGGGATAAATAATAACCAATCTCCGTCGCCGGCTCATAATTAGCCCAGCCGGCCCTAAGGCTTTGGGTATAATCAAAAAAGTAAACTTTAAAATTAATCGCTATCCAAATCAAAATTAAGGCCACTATTAATTTTAAACTGGCTATTTCCTTTAAAGCCAAACCAATGAAAAAAAAGATAAACGGAATCGCGCCAGCTAAACGAGGAATAAAAGGTGGATAAGGATCAATCGTCAAAACGTTTCCTAAAGTTAAAAAAAGCCAGAAACCAAGCAATAAACATCTCCAAATCGGCTGGCGATAGGCTATCTTAGCGGCCAGAAAAAAGCCTAAAACGAAAAGCGGTTGAAAAGGCCAGGGAATGATCGCCCCCTGGTAACCATATTGTTCGCTGTTGTCGCCGCCAAGAAAAAAGACCTTGATTGTCTGGAGAAACTGATACCAAATAATCTTAAGCTCACTGTTCGTCTGATAATGATGAAAAGCGTCTGGAAATTTATTCAAGATCATTACATCCTTGCTCCTGACAAAAAATTGGTCTGGGTTCTGGAGATAACGCTGACCAAAAGGCAGTAAGATAATCAAAAGGCCCAAGCAAAGCGGCAGGAGGCTAAACCAACCTTTCTTGCCAACTAGTAAAAAAAAGCTCCCAAAAATCAAGAACGGCACTAGTCGGCCAGCGTGATAGAGATAAACAGGAATGCCGCTTAGTAAGCCGGCAAAGAAAAAAAACAAACTCTTTTTAAATTTAAAACCCAAAAAAGAAAAAAGCAAAGCCAACAGTTCAAAAGGAACAATCTGAATATAATTAATCCCTAGCCTGGCCATGGCCAAGAACCAATGAGAAAAACTATACAGCAATGTCGTTGCGATAGTCTCTCTAAAAGAGAAACCTAAAAAATATCTTAAAATCAGATAAAAAGGAATGGTGCTTAAAATTCCAAAGAAAACCGAGGCGTTGCGTAAACCAAAAACGTTATCGCCAAAAATTCTTAAAAAAACTGCCTGAAAAGCAAAGCTTAACATCGGCTGTTCGGCCCAGCCCATCCGAAAAAAATCCTTCTCCTTTTGTTCTAAAAACCATCCTGCTTGAACACCGCTGGCACCCTCGTCGCCGTGTAAGTTGGGTATTTCGCCTAGTCTGTAGAACAAACAGGCCCCACTCAAACCAATAATCACTAAAAGCGCTAAAATATCTTTTCTCATTTATGTATAATATCTTACATGAGGGAAAGCCAAGTTGTCATTCTTAAAACCTCACCCCAAAAAGTTATTCAAGATTATCAAAGTCTTTTGAAAAGCTGCTGGCCGAAGCCGAAAAGAGGGCCGGTAGTGGTCAAACTCAACCTTTCCTGGACCAAGTTTTATCCGGCCTGTTCTAGTCCGCCCTGGCAGGTTGAAGGCGTAATTAAAGGCTTGCTGGAATTGGGCTTTAAGCCTAAGCAAATTATTCCCGTGGAAAACAAGACCGTGGTCACTGATGTTTATCAAGGAACCAAAAATCACGGCTGGGATAAAATCCTGAAACGCTATGGCGTTAAAATGCATTATCTAACTGAAGAAAAATATGTCCGCTACCAGCCAAAAGCAAAAATGATGATTCTCGATAAAATCTTTCCGGAAGGCATTTATTTGCCGAAAATTATTTTTAACAAGCCTTTAATCTCTCTTTGCACCATGAAAACCCATGTTTTCACCACCACGACCGGCGCGATCAAAAATTATTTTGGCATGCTCCGGGAAGTCCGCCATTACGCTCACCGCTATATCCATGAAACCATTATTGACTTGCTGGCGATTCAAAAAGAAATTCATCCCCAGCTGATTGGCTTAATGGACGGCGCTGTGGTCGGTTCCGGCCCGGGCCCAAGAGCGATGCAGTGGCAAATCGAAAATTATTTGCTGGGAGCCGCTGATTTTGTCGCTTTAGACGCGATCGCTGCCAAAATGATGGGTTTTGATTTAAGTAAAATTCAATATCTTCGGCTGGGCCAAAAACACTGCCTGGGCACGGCTGATCCGCAAAAAATCACCATCGTTGGCGAAAAGATTGACCGGGTTAATCTTGGTTTTAAGCCGGCTGATACTCTGGCTTCCCGCGGCCAAAAACTAATTTACCATCATTCGCCTTTATGGCTGGAAAAAATTCTTTTACAGTCCAAAATCACGCCCTGGTCTTACCTGGCTTCTTATCTTTATCATGATGTTCTTTGGTATCACCTAATCGGCGTCCCAAGAATTAAGCAGTTTTACCAAACTGACTGGGGGCAGTTGTTGCAAAAATATCTTGGCTGAAGTCTGCTGGCGGAGAAAGCTAACGACCTCTTTTTCATCGTCAATAAAACAATCAAGTTTTAATCTTTTAATTTTTGCCAGTTTAAACTTCATGGGATCTTGGTCCTGAACGTTAATCACGATTTCCTGAAAACAATCAGCCAGTCCGTGTTTTTTCAGCCATTGCCGGGTCAGTTTTTCCAGAAACCGGAACCGGCCGGTGATAAGATAGAATTTAAATTTTCCCTCCTTGGCCAGACTGCAGAATTCTTTTTTTTCTTTCAGGGCCGGCCGGCACCAGTCAATTACCAACCAGGCAATTTTTTCTAAGGGGTTTTTTGGATAATAATAAGCCTGATCGTGAGATTTTTTCAGGATTTTCTCTTTTAACCGGCGGGCCCGAAACCAAAAACCGCCAAGAGTATGCCGGGCAATGACGCCATCCATGTCCAAGCCGACTTTAATCATCTAATTTTATAAATGTTATAATTATTATAACAGCTATAAAATGTTTTCGAAGGATTTACCAACGATTCTTTATTGGTGGTCGCTTTTGTTTGCTTTAGGCGTGGTTTTTTTACCCCTAACCCGACGGCTTTTCTCGAATTTTTTTGACCAGGGATATGCGTTGAGCAAAGTCCTTGGCTTGCTGTTGGTCTCTTATTCTGTCTGGCTGCTCGCTAGTCTGAAAATCCTGCCTTTTTTCTCAGAAACTATCTGGTTAATAATTATCGGCTTTGCCGGCTGGAACTATATCAAAATTAAAAATTTAAAATTTAAAATTAAAAATTTAAAAACTATTTTTCTAGAAGAAACGCTTTTCCTTCTTTGCTTAATTCTCTGGTCTTGGGTGCGGGGTTTTCAGCCGGCGATTAGCGGCCTGGAAAAATACATGGATTATGGCTTTGTTAATTCGCTACTCCGGAGTCGTTTTTTCCCGCCTTTGGATATGTGGTTCAGCGGTGAAACCATTAATTATTATTATTTCGGCCACCTGGTGGCGGCCATGCTCACCAAACTTTCTGGCTTGGATTCAGCTATTACCTATAACTTAATGATGGCCACTATTTTCGGCCTCTGTTTCACAGCCGGCTTTTCCATTGGCGCTAATCTTGTCAAATTCATAATTCGTAATTCAAAATTCATAATTCTCGGCGGCCTAATCTCCGCCCTACTCCTTTCTCTAGGCGGTAATTTACATCTTTTGTGGTATTTTTTAACCAACAAGGGCTTTGCTGGCTACTGGTATCCTGACGCCACTCGGTTTATTGTTGAAAAATTTGGCGCCGGCGATAACACCATTCATGAATTTCCAATTTATTCTTTTATCGTTGCTGACCTGCACGGCCATCTCTCCAACCTGCCCTTTGTCCTTCTCTTTCTTGCTTTATTATTATCGTTTGTCTCCGGCTCTCAAAAGAAAAAAGACTGTTCGCTGTTCGCTGTTCACTGTTCACTGTTGTTTGCCGTCTTTTACATGACTAATGCTTGGGACGTGCCGATTTATCTGCTGGTTTTTGGCTTGGCTTTACTCTGGCAAAACTACCAAAAATATAAAGTCAGCTGGCGAACAATCGCTCAAACCGCCTTGATTATTCTGCCTTGTTTGGCCGGCGCTTTTATTTTTTCTCTGCCTTTTCACCTTAATTTTAAATCCCTGGCCGAAGGCGTGGCTTTGGTTAACTTTCATTCTCCTCTTTGGATGGTTTTGGTCCTCTGGGGCTGGCCCCTATTCCTGACTTTAACTTTTCTGGCTGGTTTTCGTTTAATCAAAAGAACTAAGTTCCTCAAAAAAACCGACGTCTTTGTCGCTATCCTCCTGGCTGTTAGCTGGCTGCTAATTATTCTGCCGGAATTTGTTTATGTTAAAGATATTTACATCCATTCCTACCAACGAGCCAACACCATGTTTAAACTGACTTATCAGTCTTTTGTGATGTTTTCTTTAGTCAGCGGCTATATTATTATCCGCAACTTAACCAACCTTAAGAATAAAGCCATTAAGGCGTCATTTTTAATTTTTAATTTTTCATTTTTAATTTTTTTACTCGCTTACGCCTATTTCGGCGTTAAATCGTATTATGGCTTGAAAAACTACCAAGCCCTTGATGGCCTCGAATATTTACAAGTCTCTTCTCCTGACGATTACCAGGCAATTCGCTGGCTGAAGAAAAACATCAAGGATCAGCCTGTTATTCTGGAAGCGGTCGGCGAGTCTTACACTGACTATGGACGAGTCTCTGCAAATAGCGGCTTACCGACAGTTTTGGGATGGCCTGTTCATGAATGGCTTTGGCGAGGCGGTTATGATCAACCCGGCAAAAGGCGCGAAGAGGTTCGGCAGGTTTACGAAGCCACCACTCCCCAGGCTGCCAAAAGCCTGCTAAGCCAGCACGAAGTGGAATATGTTTTCCTCGGCCGCCTGGAAAAAGAGCAATACAAAAATCTCAATGAAGCTAATTTCGGCCAACTGGGCCAAGTCATCCACCAAACTGGCGCCACCAAAATCTACCGGATTAATCCTTCCACGTATTGATGAACTGCTTCCCAATTGCCGGCTTTAGGCACCAACACCCACTGACCATCATATTGGCTTTTGGCCGGATGGAAAAGGAGTTCACCGTCAAAAGAAACCGTCTCAATTTGGCTTTCTTTAATTTTCAGAATCATTTCTAAAAAGGCCGAATACTCTGTTTCGCTGATATCAGTTTTTACTGAATCGCCGAAAATATTAATTAATTCTTTCATCTTCCGGAGATTAAGAAAGGTCTGGCTGGAAAAAATTTTGTCCTTAAAGGTCAACAGGGCTTTTTGCTGGCGGCGGGACCGGGCAAAGTCAGTGCCTTCTTCGCCTTCAGCGTAGCGGCTGCGGATATATTTCAGGGCCAGCTCGCCGTCCATCTGCTGGAGACCAGCATCAAAGTGGAGATGTTCATAGCGGTTTTCTTCTGGCTCGGCGTCTTCCTTGCCCGGCACCGGATATTTTAAATCATCAAAGGCTCGTTCGACTTCAATCTCCAAGCCGCCAACTAAATCCACTGCCTGGACAAAGCCGCTAAAATCAAGCAAAACTGCATAATGAACCGGCTGTCCGACCACCTCACTCACGACCGCTTTCGCTAAAGTCAGGCCGCCGCCGGTCTTTTTTTCTTCGCCATAATGATAAGCCGTGTTTATTTTTGCTTTCATGGAATCAATCCAAATATCCCGGGGGATGGAAACCAGCAGGGTTTTTCCACTCACCAGGTCGGTTGAGCTAAAAATCAGGCTGTCAGTCAAATCAAAGCCGAGATGGTCGCTGCCGCCGGCGCCTAAAAGAAGGACATTCACTCGGCCCTGGGACTGTCGCAGTTCTGCTTTTCTCGTTATCTGCCGCAAGGGCCTTAAAAACCTCGCGCTCGTGAAGATCAATAAAATCACCAATAACCCCAGCAAACCAATTTTCATTAAGGGCCAATAGCCAGATAAGCGCCGCCTGATTTTATTCATGAAGAAAATGATTCAATAATTTTCCTGAACCCATCGGCTGCTAAACTTGCCTGGCCGATTAAAAGACCATCAAGGCCTCGGTAATCAGCCGCATTATGGCTATCAACGTCGCCGCCGTAAAGAACAACGGCGCCAGGTACCAGGCTTTTAATTTTTTGAGCAACCTGGGTTGCTTGTTCTGCTGTGGCTGGCTGATCCAATTTTAGGGCCGCCAAAGGCTCATAAGCAAAAAATAACTCCCTCATTGTTCGATTGCTCAATTGTTCGATTGCTCTTATCTGGCTCTCAAGATAAGGCTCGTCTAGACAAACAATTGGTTTTAGGCCGGCTTCAAGCGCCTGGGTGGTTTTTTTAGCCACCACTTCTTCTGTCTCGCCAAAATACTCCCGGCGTTCAGAGTGACCCACAATCACATAATCAACCAGACCTTTAAGCATTGCCGCTGAAACTTCGCCAGTATGGGCACCGCTGGGAAAAGGAGAAACATCTTGAGCGGCAAGATAAATTGTTCGATTGTTCGATTGTTCGATTGTTAATTGTTTTTTTAAATCTGACAAAAGCGTAAAAGGCGCCGCTAAAATTATTTCTAAATTCGTGATTCGTGATGCCCGCTTTGCGGGATTTCTCGGAAATGCGTGATTCGTGATTCGCTGAAGCCACGCAGTGGCTTCAGCAATGCTCTTATTGCTCTTCCAGTTAGCCACCAAATACTTCATGTTGTGTTAAGATTATATCACGATGCTCGTCCGCGAAATTACGGCTGAAGAAAGAAAGAAATTTAACAATAGCGTTAACCATCCTTGCCAGTCTTGGGAATGGGGCGAATTTCGTCAGCAAATGGGGCAGGTGGTTTTTCGCCTGGGCGTTTTTGACCAAACCAAACTGGTTGCCGCCTATCAACTTACCCTGCACCGGCTGCCCCGCCTCTTCGACGGGCAGGCTTACACTGTCGGCTATCTGCCTCGCGGGCCGCTGCCAGATAAAAAAATGCTTCAAGCCTTGGAGAGGCTCGGCCGCGAACAAAAAACAATTTTTTTCAGAATCGAACCGAATGTCAGCTCTGAGGGTTTAGCGGCGCCGGGGTTTAAAAGTTTAAATTTACGACCAGCCCCGCGGCCGTTCTTTTATCAAGACACTTTCCTGATTGACTTAACTAAGAGCGAAACAGAATTGCTGGCGCTCATGAAGCCTAAAACTCGCTATAATATTAAACTCAGCCAGCGCCATGGCGTCAAGGTCAGCGAAGACAATTCTGATCAAGCCTTCAGTGAATATCTCAGGCTCCTGAAAGAAACTACCCAGCGCCAAGGTTTTTTTGCTCATACGGAAAAATATCACCAACAGATGTGGCAAGCTCTCCGGCCAGCCGGCATCAGCCGTCTTTTAAAGGCCGAGTATCAAGGTCAAACTCTGGCTGTCTGGATTCTTTTTAAGTGGCAGGGTGTTCTTTATTATCCCTATGGTGCTTCTAGTGATTGGTATCGCCATTTGATGACCAGCAATTTGCTGATGTGGCAGGCAATCAGGCTCGGCAAAAAACTGGGCTGTCAAACCTTTGATCTTTGGGGTTGTTTAGGAGCAAAGCCTGCCCCCCGGCATCCCTGGTATGGCTTCCACCGCTTTAAAGAGGGTTATGGCGGCCGGCTGGTAAAATTCATCGGCAGTTTTGACTTGGTGCTTCAACCAGGGCTCTACCGGCTTTATAATTTTGCCGACAACTTGCGCTGGGGAGCTCTACAAATCAAAAGTAGATTTTATCTTTAAAAGGATCAGCGCCGCCTTGATGCCAAGGATGACAGTGAAGAAGCCGGCGAAAACCAAGCCAGCCGCCTTTAAGAAGGCCGTATTTCTCAATCGCTTGATAGGTGTATTGGGAACAGGTGGGCTGGAAGCGACAGACTCGGTCGGAAAGAAAAAGAGCCTGGAAAAAGGGCCGGTGGAAAAAACCGGTCCGCTGATAGCTGCGGATGGCTTTGAGAATGAATTTTTTCATAACAAACCTGCTTTTTTGAAGACAGCCTGGACTTCTGTCTGAACGACTGGCAGTTCTTGGTGGAGAATTTTTTTCTTCGCTAAAAAAACCGCGTCAGAACCAGGCTTCACTTGAGGCAAAAAACCCTTGACTGCTTCTCGCAATAAACGCTTGATCCGATTTCGCTTGACAGCCAGCTTATGAATTTTCTTGCTGATAATAAAACCGAAACGACTGACCCCGATCGGGATTGGCTGGCGGCCAACC
The DNA here is from genome assembly GCA_964612215.1 of uncultured Gammaproteobacteria bacterium. Classification (GTDB taxonomy): domain Bacteria; phylum Patescibacteriota; class Microgenomatia; order CAZTEW01; family CAZTEW01; genus CAZTEW01. The sequence goes on along the minus strand of CAZTEW010000001.1, from coordinate 2,167 downwards.
AATAAACCAAAAAGGGGAGAATGAAAAATTTTTCCCTCCTTCTGTAGGCGTTGCAGTTCGGTTTTTAGAGTTAATCGGTGTGGTTTCGGCAACATTAAACAGTTAACTTTTTCCTGCCTCGGAGCCGGCGGCGCTTGAGCACCTGACGGCCGTCTTTGGTTTTCATCCGCCGCCGAAAACCATGGGTTTTTTTTCGTTGGCGTTTTTTCGGCTGATAAGTTCTCTTAGGCATAATTCAACTCTGTTTTAGTATAACTCAAAACTTCTTTTTTAAGAAATTCTTGAATGTTTTTAGTTGAATATTTTTCTTTAACAAAAGCCAGTTTTGTAATTTCCAAGTCATTAAAATAAACAAGCTGTTCTAAAAATAACTGCCTATTAAATTCCATTTTGAATTTTCTCTCGGCTAATTTTATCAACTCATTTAACTTAACGCATTCCTGTTTAAGAAGAAAAAAAAGATCGACATAATCTCGCCAGGCCGCTCGCTGGCCAATAGTAAAAGCTTTATCCGCAGCAATATCTTTAATCGAATAAAGAAATAAAGAGCCTGTATTTACTTTTTCAAATAAAGGTTTATATTCATAATGAACTAAAGTCAGGCCAATGTCGTTTTTTGTCAACACTGTTAGTTGCTTATCAGTATTAATCTTAACCATCTTAATACTAAAATTTCTTTTTAGTCTTAAAAAGTCTTTCCTTTCTATTTTTCTTTCTAAGAACAAGTCAAAGTCAAATGAATAACGATGGGCTATTTGTAAAGCCAGGGCAGTTCCACCAGCCAAAAAGGCAATGCGGCGAAATGATTTCAGCTTCTCAAATGCTTCTTTTCTTTTCTTATCTAATAATTCGAGGTGTATTGACGACATACTTTTCTTTGATTAGTTTTGCTTTTTTTAAATCAAATAGGATTTCTTTAGCAAAATTAAAGGTTGCTGGTCGATATGTTTTAATCGGATGCTCTAGAAAAATCTTTTTTACTGTCCGTCGAGGATAATGAGCGAAAAGCCACTTGAAATCTCTCCAGCCGCCATAAGCTAAAACCTGATTAACAATATAAACCTTATCCTCTTCAAGCTCTAAATTATCAACCTTAACCGACCAAAGCGTCGGCTGAAGCCAGCTAGGAATCTTCTTTTTCGGCTGATAAGTTCTTTTAGGCATTGCTTATATTATATCAAATTTCTACTTGTCATTTCGTCTTCATCATCATATCAAAAGAAGGACTCCAGCGGTAAAGCTGATCTATGGGAATATATAGGGAGCCATCTTCGTTGCGGATTAAATGATTTTCATAAAATCCCCACTGGGCCGGCTCACCGGCTCGACCCTCAATCGCATGGAAGTATTTTTTACCCTCAACCTCGACCGCCTCAAGAACAACATACAGATGCTTCATGCCGGTCTCGTCGCTTTTTAGCCCCATGAGAACGACTCCGTCGCCTAAAGATTTTAGTCTTAAATACTCCCTCTCTTGGTAATTTGCGTAGGCTTCCCTTGATTCTCCACCCTCAGGAAATATTAGGGCTTCTTCGGCTTTCATTCCTCTATACCAATGATTTATCTCGCAGGACGGGTAAACTTTGGTTAATCTTGTCCAGTCCTCACTTGAAAAAGTTCTTTTAGCCATCTTAACATTGCCTTCGTGATCAACTGACGGATATGGAATTATATCCATCCTGCCCATTAGTTTAAGGTTGAACTTATTAAGAAACCTGGAGAACTCTGGGCTTTTTTTTATTTGTACAGCTATATTTATCGCGCCTGATTGGCTTGCTTCTTCTAATGTCTCTCCATAAACTAATTGCATCGTTTCTTGATTTTCAAGATCAACAATAATCTCTAAATATTCTTCTGGCGTTATGCCTAATTCTTCACCAACTAAAAACGGGTTCATTACCACTGGCATACCCTTTTCATCTTCAGGTTTTTCTAAAAGAGAAAAAGCCATAAAATAAGCATGAAGAGCGCAAGCAGCTGGAGTTTGTTTCACCACCGCTAGTTCTCGATCGTCGACTAATGTAAATTGGTGCAGTCTTTCTTGAGCCGGATGCTCCTGACCAAATTCTTCTAACACTAATTCTTCGGCGCATAAAGGACTTGTTTTGTCAAGAGCAGGGTAATCTAAAACTTTCACATCCGGCTGGCCATCGCCGTCAATATCTGC